>CAZHPU010000122.1:0-5135 GCA_964534435.1 uncultured Lachnospiraceae bacterium
GATGTTAAAAGAGAATCAAAAAATACTCATGTATTTTTCATGGCGGGATAAGGCATCGATTGCCTTGACCGAAAGTGCCGACGGCATCCGCTGGTCAAGCCCTAAAATTTGCATCGCACCGAGAAAATCGAAAAACGGACGCGAAGACGACCTGAACCGCCCGTCGGTTGTGAAAATCGGCACGATTTATCATATGTGGTATGTCGGACAGTTTAAGCCCGGTATGGCGGACGGCACATCCGATATATTTCACGCGGTCAGTGAGGACGGCGTCGGATTCACGAGAACCTCGGACGAGCCCGTGCTCTGCGCGGGCGAAGAATGGGAAAAACGTGCTGTCATGAACCCGAGCGTGCTTTACGACGAAAAGAGCGGTATATTCCGTATGTGGTATTCTGCGGGCGAACAGTATGAGCCGACAGCCATCGGATACGCCGAAAGCACCGACGGACTTGTGTGGAAAAAGAGCCCGCTCAATCCGATTTTCCGAGCCGAGCCGTCAAACGAATGGGAAAAGCATAAAACTGCGGGCTGCCACGTGATTTTCCATAACGGTATGTATTGGATGTTCTATATAGGATATCATAATGAAAATTACGCCCAGATAGGCGTTGCCCGTTCGAAAAACGGTGTGACCGATTGGGAGCGCTCTGCTCTCAATCCGATTATAGCCCCCGATGAAGACGCGTGGGACGCCGATGCCTGCTATAAACCGTTTGTTTTGAATATGGGCGACTGCTGGATGCTATGGTATAACGGACGCAGGGGAAGCAAAGAGCAAATCGGCGGCGCACTTCTGAATGAAAAGGAACTTACCTTTTAATATAATATGACCGATAATTACGAATATATTTTCGCAAGACTCGAAAAATCGGCGTTCAGGTCGAAATTTCATCTTACCGAAAAAGACAGACAGTATATAAAAGATAAAGGAATCGATACCGTGCGGAAACACGCCGCCGATTTTGTGAAAACAAGACTTGCTCCCGCATACATTCCGAATGACGGCAGACAGACTCCGATGCGCGGACATCCGGTTTTTGTCGCACAGCACGCCTGCGCCTGCTGCTGCCGCGGCTGCCTTTATAAATGGTACCGTATTCCGAAAGACAGAGAATTGACCGAAAACGAGCAGGAGAAAACAGTAGGTCTGCTTATGGCATGGATAGAAAAACAGCTTTGACAGAACGCGTACGTGAAAATTTTACATAAATATAATACTCGAATCGACATTTCGACATTGTAAAAAATTCTTTTGCTATTGACAAGTTGAAAATTATATGGTAAAATCGGTTAAACAAACAGTATAAATTGGTATTTTTGTACAAATGTGGACAAATTAAAGCGATTTATGAAAGATATGTAAAAAAGAGAGAAAGATTTGTACATATTGCACAAATTTGAATTCTTTCTTTCTTTCTTTCTTTCTTTCTTTCTGCTATAATAGTATTGAGAATACCGATTTTTTTGCGAAAATCAGAGAAAAATACGGGGGTGACAGCATGGCATATATGCGTCTTGGCGATTTGCTCGTCTCGGCAGGTGCGATTAGCGGTAAACAGCTTGATGACGCTCTTGCACTTCAAAAGCAGACCGGTCAGCGGCTTGGCGATGTGCTTATCGAAAACAATATTATAACCGAACGCCAGCTAATCGAGGCTCTGCAGATGCAGCTCGGTGTCGAGTATATCGATTTGACAATGGTATCCATTCCGGTGGAGCTTGCCAAATTTGTTCCGCGCTCGGTCGCGAAAAAATACTGCGTTGTTCCCGTAAAACTCGTAAAAGACGAGCTTTATGTCGCAATGAGCGACCCGCTGAACTTTCTTGCTCAGGAAGAGATAAAGGCGTCGAGCCATAAGCAGGTTATACCGATGATTGCGGCTCACGCCGCGATTGATCAGGCGATTTCGACTCTCTACGGAAACGAGGGAACCGCACGCGCCATCGAGGAGATGAAAATCGAGGCGGGAACATCGTCAAGCGATATAGTGCCCGTTCAGATGGCTCAGTCGGGATCGGGTGAGTCGGGCGCACCGACAATCCGCTTTGTAAACTCGATAATCGAGCGTGCCGTTATCGAACGCGCCAGCGATATTCACCTTGAACCGCAGGACGGAGAAATGGTTGTCCGTATTAGAATAGACGGCGCTCTGCGCAGAATTCTCACTGTGCCGTCAAATCTTCAGAATACCGTAATATCCCGCCTGAAAATAATGGGAAATATGGATATATCCGAGCATAAGATTCCGCAGGACGGACGTGCGATGGCCTATATAAGACAGCACGAAATCGACCTCCGTATCTCATCGATTCCCACCGTTTACGGCGAGAAAATCGTTCTCAGACTTCTCGATAAAACCCAGAATAAAATATCGAGCTCGTCAATCGGCCTTTCGGGAGACGATCTCGAAAAATATCACAATCTGCTGAAAAACAGCAGCGGCGTCATTCTTATCGTAGGTCCCACGGGATCGGGTAAGTCGACCACGATGTGCGCGATGATTCAGGAACTGAACCGCGAGGAAACGAACATTATGACGCTCGAGGATCCCGTAGAATACGATATTCCCGGAGTCAACCAGTGTCAGATTAACGAGAAAACCGGCATGACATTTGCCGCAGGCCTGCGCGCGATTCTGCGTCAGGACCCCGATGTTATCTCGGTCGGAGAAATCCGTGACGGCGAAACCGGCTCTATCGCCGTTCGCTCGGCTATTACCGGACATCTTGTTCTTTCGACTCTGCATACCAACGATGCCGTCTCGGCAATCGACAGACTTGTCGATATCGGAATTGAGCCGTATATGATCGCAAGCGCTCTCCGCGGAGTTATTTCCCAGCGTCTTGTGCGCAAAATCTGTCCGCACTGCAAAAAAGCCTATACCCCGACATCCGAAGAACTGGGACTTCTCGGAATAACCGAAGGAACAGATGTGACTTTCTACCGCGGCGAAGGATGCTCGGAATGTTATCATACGGGTTATCTCGGACGCCGTGCCGTCTTTGAAATACTGACCGTAAACGAAAGTATGCGCCGCCTTATTAACAGCGGAGCAAGCTACGACGATCTGCTTTCGGCGGCAAAGAAATCGAATTTCGTCACCATGCGCGAAAGCTGCCGCAAACTTGTGCTTGACGGCGAAACAACCGTCGAGGAAACGGCAAAAGCAATAAATTCAACTGTCGACTGAGGTGTCTATGCTTGAACTCGAACAACTGATTGAGCGCGCGCAAGAGGCAGGCGCGTCGGATATTCATATCGTCTGCGGTCTGCCTGTAAAAATCCGTGTCCACGGCGTAATAAGCCCGCTTGAGGGCGCCGAAGAGCCGCTGACGCACGATGACTGCGAAAGATACGCACTCGCGCTCGCAGGCGAACAGTACGAATCAATGAAAGAAATCGGCGAGATAGACCTTGCCAAATCCTTTTCGTGCGGTGCGCGTACCAGAGTGAATATTTTCCGTCAGCGCGGATCGACATCGGCGGCTATCCGTATTCTCTCCGACCATATCCCCGAAATCGAGGAACTGCAGCTGCCTGCGGTAATATCCGAATTTCCCGAATACCGCAGCGGAATCGTGCTTGTAACCGGAGAAACCGGCTCGGGTAAGTCGACAACTCTCGCCGCACTTCTCAACCGTATAAATAACACCCGAAAGGGACATATAATTACGCTCGAAGATCCGATTGAATATATCTACAAACCCGTTCAGTGCGTGATAAATCAGCGTGAAATCGGCACCGATACAAGAAGCTATGCCGACGGCCTCCGCTCGATTCTGCGTGAGGATCCCGATGTCATACTGATAGGCGAGATGCGAGATCTTGCCACAATAGAGACGGCGCTTACCGCCGCCGAGACCGGACATCTCGTCTTTGCCACTCTGCATACCAATTCGGCGGCAGACTCGATAGACCGTATGGTCAATGTTTTCCCCGAAGGTCAGCAGCGCCAGATACGCCTGCAGGTGTCGACAACCCTGCGTGCGGTCGTGTCCCAGCAGCTTGTTCCGCGTAAGAACGGCGGCGGGCGAATCGTCGCCTGCGAGATAATGGTTGTAAATAACGCAATCAGAAATATCATCCGCGAGGGCAAAACCCCGCAGATAGACAGCTATATTACAATGAATGCACAGAACGGCAGCATCACAATGGATAACGCACTTCAAAAACTTGTCCGCGACGGCTTGATTTCAAGTGAAACCGCGATTTCATGCTGTCGTGACAGAGAGGCGTTTGCCGCAAGTATAAACCGCAGATTCTGATAAAAGAGAGGTGATTCTGCTTGAAAACATATAAATACAAAGGCCTCTCCGAGGACGGCGTAATAGTATCGGGCGTCATTCAGGCGTACGATGAGTTCGAGGCTGTTTCAAGCCTGCGCGATACCTGCTCGATTATCACGAAAATCGAACCGGTAAAAGAAAGCCGTTCCGCAATCGCCGGTGATAAGCTCAAAATCAGCGATAAGGATTTGTCGATTATCTGCTCGCAGTTTTCGATTATCCTGACATCGGGTATGTCGATTGACAGATGCGTCGAAATGGTCGCCGCACAGGCAAAAAATAAGTCAATACGGCATATGCTCGAAAAAGTTTCGGAGGATGTGTCGGGCGGATACAGCCTTGCGCAGAGCTTCTCGAATAACTGCCCGAAACTTCCCGTAACCTTCATCGAAACGGTGCGCGCGGGAGAGCAGGCGGGTACACTCGAGCTCTGCTTCGAACGTCTGTATAAATATTATGATAAATCGGCGAAAACGCGCGCAAAAATCATAAGCACGCTGACCTATCCCGCAATGGTGCTTGCCGTGGCGGTAATAGTCTTTATGATTATTATGATTTTCGCCGTCCCGATGTTCACCAAAACTTTCAAGGAACTCGGAACCGAGCTTCCCGCGATAACCAAAGGACTTATCGCCTTTTCCGACTTCATCACAGGCTACTGGTGGGCGATTGCCGGCGCGATTCTGCTTTTCTTCTTTATCCGTATGATGATGCGCCGAACCGAAAAGGGAAGACTCACTCAGGATGAGGGCAAGATTTACCGCTCTCCTCTCCGCAGACTCTATATGATGAGCGCCGCCTCTCAGTTCGCCTCCACAATGGCGACAATGCTGACCGCGGGACTG
>CAZHPU010000123.1:0-5075 GCA_964534435.1 uncultured Lachnospiraceae bacterium
GAAATCGATTCTGAACGGTAGCGCAAGCTCCGAGCCCGCAGGTCTTTTCGGCGCATACAGAACGCTGATGATCAAGAACCGCTGCCAGCTGATGTTCAACATGAAGGACAATCTGGAAGAGCTCCGTCTGTTCGGCCTTGACATCACCGAGGACGAAATTGTCGAGACAACCAGAAAATACGAGAAGGTATCGAGCGGTCTCAGCCCGCTTCAAACGCTCGCGGGACAGATTGCCAACCCCTATTACGCGATTCTCGACGGAGTTGAGCTTGTCAACAAGGGCGTAACCTCAATCATGAATATGCCGGGGCAGGATCCGCTCCACTCATATATGTACGACTACTCCACCGAAACGATGAGCAGCGGTCTCTATCATCTGCTTCTCAAAGCCGAGCAGAAAGAGCTGACACGTTTCGATATGCAGACCGAGGTCGGCGAGCACGGCTCGCACGACATCGACTGCGAGGGCGATCCGACAGTCAAGGCGATTAAACAGCACGGCCGCACAATCATCATGGTCAGAGAGCAAATGGATCTGAAAGACGGCGAGTTCCATGTAAAGCTGAACACGAACGCCCCCGGAAGAATGATGGACGCAACCCTCATCTCGGATGTGCTGACGCTTAAAGAAAAATGCGCGGCAATTCCGAAAATCAGATTCGGCCGTTCGGGCGAGGCGTACAGAGCCGTCCGCGACGCAATCGAGGGCATGGTCGGCATGACGCTCGGCGACAAAGCCGAAAAAGACCGTCTCGAAGCGCTCGAAGGCAAAATCACTGCGCTCAAAACCGCGTCTGCGACATTCGGCGACATAATCAAGCGCAAAGGTCTCGGCGAGGAGTACGAAAACTTCATTGCCGATGTAGACGAGTTCGTCAAGAAGAAAGAAGATATTCTGAAACTCATCAAGGCCCACAATGAAACGATGGGCGAGGTCAAGAGAGTCGAGGAGTTCATGGCCGAAAGAGAAGCGAACGGCTGGCAGGTTCCCGAGGATCAGCAGGGGCTCACACCCTATCAGCGTTTCCTGAAACCGAGAAAGGACGAGGAAAAGGCGAGAGCGCTGAAAAAGAAGCTCGAAGCCGAGAAAAAAGAAGCCGAAGAGCGGCAGAGACAGCTTGAAGAGGACATCAAAGAGGGAGAGAGAGTCGAAAACGCAATCGGCGCCGCCGATGAAAAATACCGCGATGTCGCCGCAGACGAGTCATGGGCAAACGCCGAAAAGGTTATCGCCGAAAACAAGACGGCGGGCAAGAAGGGTGCCGAGATCGAGGATCCGGTAGACGCCATGATAGCTGCCTATGTCGACGGCAACAGCCAGATGGGCAACGCCTATCTCGACGCGAGAAAAGAAATTCTCGCGGGAAGAAAATTCGAGGAGCTCTCGCCCGAAGAGCAGAAGAGCGCGAATGAATTCGGCGAAATCGCCGCGAAGCGTCTGACCGAGGCGTTCGCCGCCGACACCGTGAAAGAATTTGTGGCTCTCGCGTCAAGATACGGTGTCGATTCCGACCGTCTGAAAAACATCCTCAAAAAGGGCGGTCTTGACGATCTCATCGGAATGGTGAAAGATTCTCCCCACTTCCAAAAGGGCATCGAGGGCATAGATCTCACCGAAAACGGCGCATACGAGAAGCAGAAGAAGGAAATCGGAAACTTCCAGAAGAGAACCGCGATGTATATTCTCAGAGGCGTCGACAAGATGCAGAAAAACAAGAAGGCGGCGGGAAATCCCGAGCTGAACGCAGGCGAAAAGGCAAAAGATGCCGAGAAAAATCAGGTAAAGGCTCAGCCCGCGGCAGGAAAGTAATATTTTAACGAAAAAAACGGGAGTCCGAAAAGTTTCGGGCTCCCGTTTATGTTTCGGCGATTGTTCGGAAAAAACAAAGAAAAACCGTGTCGGATTTTCCGACACGGTTTTTGCGAAATCAAAATTATTTAACTTCGACTTCTGCGCCTGCTGCTTTGAGCTCTTCTGCGAGCTTGTTGGCGTCATCTTTCGAGATGCCTTCCTTAACAGCCTTAGGAGCTGCTTCAACAAGGTCCTTCGCGTCTTTCAGGCCGAGACCTGTTGCTTCACGAACTGCCTTGATAACTGCGAGCTTGTTTGCGCCGAATCCCTTAAGGATTACGTCGAACTCTGTCTTTTCCTCAGCTTCGGGAGCTGCTGCTGCGCCTGCTGCTGCGCCGCCTGCTACTGCAACTGCTGTTGCAGATACGCCGAATTCTTCCTCGAGCATCTTTACGAGGTCGTTCATCTCAAGAATTGTAAGACCTTTAATCTCTTCAAAGAGAGCTGTTACTTTCTCACTTGCCATTGTTAAATTCCTCCGTTAATCAGTTTAATAAAATTTAATTTTGTATCGCGGACTTTTGCCGTCCGCATCTTTTTGCACCTCTTTCGGTGCGGTCTGTTTTACCGCAAAAAATGCGGCAGTTGCCGAAATTCGGCTGCCGAATTATTCGGCTGCGGGAGCTTCTGCTGCGGGAGCTTCGGCCGATTTGTCGATAACAGCCTGAAGTACCATAGCCAGCTTGCTTACCGGGCTCTTCATGCTGCCGAGCAGCTTGCCGACCAGCACGGGCTTGGACGGAACGGCTGCGAGTTCGAGAACTTCGTCGGCTGTCATTGTCTTACCGTCTGCGAATCCGGCTTTGATTGTGAAGCATTCGATTTTGTCGGCGTATTCTTTGAGGATCTTCGCGGGAGCAACTTCGTCGCCCGATGTGGTGGCGATTGCGTTCATACCGTTCAGCTCGCTCTTGATCGAAGAATAGCCGCAGGCATCGAGAGCCATACCCGTGAAGGTGTTCTTGTATACCTTGTAGTCTACGCCCGCTTCGCGGAGTGCTTTGCGGAGCGCGGTATCATCCTCAACGGTAATGCCCTGATATGTTACGACAACACCGGCGGTTGCGTTCTTTACCTTGTCGGTAAGTTCGGCAACAATCGCCTTGTTCTTTTCGAGTACACTTGCGCTTGGCATTTTTTCTACCTCCTGTTTGATTTTGAGAATAAAAAAACCTCGGAACCGTCAGACGGCCCGAAGGAAGGAGAAGGCGGGACAGATCTCCGCGTCCTGCGATAAAATCGCCGCGCGTCAAAATCGTCCTATGCCGTATTTATCTTCCACCTCGGCCGGATTTACGCGAAAAGCACACAAAATCGGGACCGTCCGCAAAGGCTGCTGCCCTCACCGTAAACAAAGGCTTCCGTATTCGGCTCGCCCTTGTCCGCCTCTTTTGTCTGCCGACCGCACCTGCTGTCTTTGGCTTACCCTGCGATTATATCACCGAACAGCCGCGATGTCAAGTCTTTTTTTGAAAAAAATCGATATTTTTTTACGGAAAATCGGGGGAAAAGCCGCAAATCGGGAGCGCGGCGGAAGATTCTGCCTTATCGTACGGCGGACGGGGCGGCCGTCTGTGTGCAAAATACCGATATTGTGAAATAATTGTTAAATAAGCGGTTTTTTCTTGATTTTCGGGGGAAAAAGTATTATACTTACAGTGGCGGACAAGGGGATTTACGGAAAATCTCCGAGAATTTCGGAAAAATCCGCGGGAATTTGAGAAAGCTCTCACGGGAATTCGAAAAACTTTTCCGCATAGTGTTACAAAATATTTATTACATAAAGGAGAGAGAAAGAATGACAAACAACAAGTATGTTCTTGACTGGATCAAAGAAATGGCCGACATGACAAAGCCGGACAGAATTGTCTGGATCGACGGCAGCGAAGAGCAGGCGGAAGAACTCCGCAAAGAGGCGTGCTCGACAGGCGAACTTATAAAGCTCAATCCCGAAAAACTTCCCAACTGCTATCTGCACCGCACCGCAATCAACGACGTCGCGCGTGTCGAGGGCAGAACATTCATCTGCACTCCCACAAAGGAAGAGGCGGGCAACATCAACAACTGGGTAGAGCCCGGTGAAATGTACGCGAAGCTGAAAAAGCTGTACACAGGCTCGATGAAGGGAAAGACCATGTATGTCATCCCTTATTCAATGTCGGTTGTCGGCTCGAAATTCGCCAAAATCGGCATCGAACTTACCGACTCGATCTATGTCGTGCTGAACATGCTCATCATGACACGTGCGGGCAAGAAGGTTATCGACGCGCTCGGCGATAGCCCCGACTTCGTCAAGGGACTTCACGCAACCGCCGACTGCGATGAGAACAACAGATACATCACCCACTTCCCGCAGGACAACACCATTATGTCGGTCAACTCGGCATACGGCGGAAACGTTCTGCTCGGCAAGAAGTGCTTCGCGCTCCGCATCGCATCCTATCTCGGACGCAAGGAAGGCTGGATGGCAGAGCATATGCTTATCCTCGGCCTCGAATATCCGGACGGACACATCAGATACATTACCGCCGCATTCCCGTCGGCATGCGGAAAGACCAACCTCGCAATGCTCATTCCGCCCGAAATCTACCGCAAGCAGGGCTACAAGGTATGGTGCGTCGGCGATGACATCGCATGGCTGCGCGTAAATCCCGAGGACGGCAGACTCTACGCGATCAACCCCGAAAACGGCTTCTTCGGAGTCGCTCCCGGAACAAACTCGCACTCCAACCCCAACGCGCTTGCCGCAACAAAGCGCGACACAATCTTCACCAATGTCTGCCTGAACACCAAGGATATGACGGTATGGTGGGAAGGTCTCGACGAGCCCGTTCCCGAACCCGGCTACGCAATCAACTGGAAGGGCGAGCCGTGGGACTACCACAACTACAACAAGGCCGACAAGATCAACACATCGGGCGCTCATCCGAACTCCCGTTTCACCGCGATGGCGAAGAACTGCCCCTGCGTATCTCCCGAATTCGATTCGACAACAGGCGTGCCTGTTGACGCGATCATCTTCGGCGGACGCCGCGCAAAGACCGCTCCGCTGGTATATCAGTCGTTCAACTGGCAGCACGGCACATTCGTCGGCTCGATCATGGCATCCGAAACAACAGCCGCAGCCGCAGGCGCTCTCGGCGTAGTCCGCCGCGATCCTATGGCAATGCGTCCGTTCGTCGGATACAATATGGGCGATTATTTCGCACACTGGCTCGAAATG
>CAZHPU010000124.1:0-5064 GCA_964534435.1 uncultured Lachnospiraceae bacterium
AACATCAAAATGTAAAAAATGAGGGCGGACTGTTCGCCGATTTCGCGATGAACGAGAACAATCCCGGATATGCGGCGGCAACAGAGCGCAGAGTTAAACTTTACGAGCGCGAGGGCGACGTGAGATCGCCTTTTGTCAGGGACTACACCCGTGTGCTTCACTGCCTTGCGTACAGAAGGCTCAAACACAAAACGCAGGTTTTCTACAATGTCGGCAACGACCACATCTGCACACGCATGGAGCATGTCTCGCACGTCGAATCTGTCGGTGAAACGATTGCGGGAAGTCTCGGTCTGAACCGCGAGCTGACGCGCGCGATTGCGCTTGCGCACGATCTCGGACACGCGCCGTTCGGGCATCAGGGCGAGAAAATCATAAGCGAAATCTGCGAGAGCCGTCTCGGATGCAAATTCTGGCACGAGAGCAACGGACTGCGAATTGTCGATTATTTCGAGCTTCTCGAGGACGATCACGGAGTGTTCCGTCCGCTCGATCTCACATACGCGGTGCGTGACGGCATAATCTCGCACTGCGGCGAGCTTGACGAAAACGGGCTTATTCCGCGCACCGAAAATATCGATCTCGCAAAATTCAGCCGTCCAGGTATGTATCAGCCGTCCACATGGGAGGGCTGTGTCGTGAAGCTGTCGGATAAAATCGCCTATCTCGGACGCGACATCGAGGACGCGATTCGCCTGTGCATTCTCTCGAAAGAGGACAGAAACCGTCTGTGCGAAATAATCGGCAGCGACACAATCAACACGACCGTACTGATAAACGATTTCGTGCGCGATGTCTGCGAAAACAGCAGTCCCGAAAAGGGAATCTGCCTCGGAGCGAAATCGCTTGAAATGATGAACGAAATCAAGAAGTTCAATTACAGCTATATTTACACAAATCACGAGCTTGACACATTCGACAGATACGCCGAACTTGTATTGAAATCGATTTTCGAATCGATTCACAACGAATATGACGAAAGCCGCCCCGAAAACACGCTGAATAATCTCGAAAGAAGCACGAAACGGGGCAGAGAACTGCGCAGTTCGTTCGCGAAGTGGCTGAGGAGATTCTGCCTTTTTGACGAGCATCCCGATTACGCGACCGAGCCCGTGTTCGGCCGTCTTGAAAATATCGAGCTTTACGACAGGGCGATTATCGACTACATATCGGGCATGACCGACAGCTACGCGATAAAATCGTTTGACGAGCTGATTACATTCTGATAAAGAGCCGAGCAAAAACCTCCCGACCGATTTCCCATCGGTCGGGAGGTTTCGTATATTCGTTAATCGTTTTTGTGAGCGTTCATATATCTCATATACATCTGCCAGTCATCGCGCGAGAGAAAATGACAGCCGTCTCTCAGGTGATAGCCTATCATGCCGTCATGGAAAAAGTCCCCGACATTCGGAAATTCCGAGCCGCTTTGCACCAGCCCGCGAAGTCCCGCCGCTTCGTATGCTTTCGATGCGGCGACGCAGGAGAGAAACTGCGAGTCGGGATCCGCCCAGTCGTCTGCCGACGCCGAGCCGACATAGACATGGCGCGGGGCAATAGATGCGACAAGAAAATGCTGATCGAAGAGTTCCGAATAGTTTTTATCGGCATATTTGCGAAAATTCGGGCAGAACCACTGCGGAAAATTTTTTGTAATCTGCGATATGCTCTCGCCGGGGCCGCCTGTTCTGCCCGTTTTGCCGAGCGCGCCGAGGCTGCCTTTCGACAGCGAGTCGCCGCCGCATCCCGAATCGTTGGCGAATACGAAATTAAAACGTTCGTCAAGCATACCCGCGAGCAGGGCGGTTTTGCCGAGTCGCGAGTGACCGATTACGGCGGCGCGGCTCATATCAAGGCAGTCGATTGTCGACGCGTAATCGAGCAGACGGCTTGCCGCGAATGCCCATATCGCGAGTTTTCCCGCGGCAGATCCTCCGTTTTCGCCCTCTCTTGCGTGCGGCGGCATAAGAATGCCCGCAAGCCCGTTTGCGAAATCGCCGTCGTCGGTTGTGACATCGGTATAGCAAACCGAGAGAACGTCGAACCCCGATTCGGCAATCTCCTCAACCGGATAGTAGAGGGAGGGTACCGAATGAAAGTTAAGAAATACGAAAAAGGGGTGCTTTTCGCCGTCGGTGTGCAGAAGTCGGAAAAGCGGGAAGGAATGACTGCCGAGCGCCGTGGAAATTGTCATTTCCGCCGTTGACAGCACGGCTCTGCCGCCGCACATTCTGCCCTCGACTGTTGTCGGCGTGCCGACACCGCAGCTGTACGCGACATCGGGGAGACGGCCGTAGACATTGTCAAGCAGAATGTCTTTCATCTCTTCGCGGCTTTTCAGGGCGGGCAGATTTCTTGAAAAAAGTTCGCCGTCGACTGTGTCTTTCATTTTATGCTTCTCCTTTTCCGAGAAAAAAGCGTTCGATTTTCGAGACCGATATGTTAAATCATAAAATCTTTTGCGGGGAAAATCGGCTCGCAGGTGGTGTTTATGCCGAGCTTTCTGAGCGTTCCCTCATCGCCGCTGCGGAGCATCTGAGTCGAGTGCATATCGCATCCGCGAAGTTCTTTAAGATGAGTTACCGCTTCGGCGGCGGTCGGGTTTGTCGCCGCGCAGATTGAGAGCGCGGTGAGCAGATCGTCGAGTTTAAGCACGGGGCTTGCGCTTCCGAGAATGTCTTTTTTGAGATTGAGGATCGGTTCGAGCACGATAGGCGAAATCAGCATGATCTTGTCATCGAGCCCCGCAAGCGTCTTTATCGAGTTGATGACAACGCTCGCCGACGCGCTCATCAGCTTTGTCATACGGCCTGTGATTATTCTTCCGTCGGCAAGTTCGATTGCGGCGGCGGGCGATGACGAGCTGTCGCGTTTTTCACGCGCGGCGGTGACAACAGGGCGTTCCTCGTCGGATATGTCGAGCTGTCTGATAATTGTTACGATTTTGTCGAGTGTGCTTTCTTTTTCCTTGCCGAGCCGCACATCGCAGGCGGTTCTGAAAAAGCGTCTGATGATTTCGGCGCGCGCCGCCTTGCAGACCGCGTCATTGTCGGTTATGCAGTAGCCCGCCATATTTACGCCCATATCGGTGGGCGAACGGTAGAAATCGGGATTTCCGGTGACATGGGTGAGAATGGTGCGCAGTACCGGGAACGCCTCGATGTCGCGGTTGTAGTTGACTGTCGATACGCCGTATGCTTCGAGATGGAAGGGATCTATCATATTGACATCCTGAAGATCGGCGGTCGCCGCCTCGTACGCGAGGTTAACGGGATGTTTGAGCGGCAGATTCCATATCGGGAAGGTCTCGAATTTCGCGTATCCCGCGACTCTGCCTCGCTTGTATTCGTGATAGAGCTGGGAAAGGCAGGTTGCGAGCTTTCCGCTTCCGGGACCGGGCGCGGTCACGACGACGAGCGGACGTGTCGTTTCGATGTAGTCGTTCTTTCCGTAGCCCTCATCGCTGACTATCGTGCTGATGTTCGCGGGATAGCCGGGGATTACGTAGTGGGTGTAGTGTTTTATGCCCATGAGTTCGAGCCTTGCGCGGAAAGGATCGACGGCGGGCTGTCCCGAATACTGTGTGATTACCACCGAGCTGACGTAAATACCCATTTTCGAGATGAGCCCGATGAGTCTGATGACCTCCATCTCGTAGGTTATTCCGAGGTCGCCGCGGACTTTGTTTTTCTCGATGTCGTCGGCGTTTACGCAGAAAATGATTTCGGCTTTGTCGCGCAGTTTGTAAAGCAGTTTGATTTTGCCGTTGGGATCGAAGCCGGGAAGAACACGGGAGGCATGAAGATCGTCGAATATTTTACCGCCGAATTCGAGGTAAAGTTTGTTGTCGAACAGCGAGATGCGTTCGAGAATGTGGGCGGTTTGTTTTTCCATGTACATTTGACTGTCAAAGCCGATCTTCATAACAGAGGTTTCCTTTCAAAATAAATACAATATATAATAAAAAACAAAAAAAATACACTATATTATACAACCGAGCCTCTCTTTTTGTCAATAGTTTTGAGAGCATTGAACGAGAAAAAATAAGGCTCAAAGAAAGCCGTCCGCAGACGAAAGTCGGCGGACGGTTTATATAAACATGCGGTTTATTTATTGTCGGGGAAAAGCAGTCTGACCGTCGTTCCGACGCCGAGTTTCGAGGTCAGGGTAATCGATGCGTGATAGAGATCGCAGATGTGCTTTACAATCGCGAGTCCGAGGCCTGTGCCGCCTGTCGCGCGTGAGCGTGATTTATCGACACGGTAGAAACGCTCGAAAATGCGGCTCTGATGTTCGCTGTCGATTCCGATTCCGTTATCGGATACGATGATTTCGGCGCCCTCTTTGAGATCGGAGAGTTTCAGGTCGACACGGCCGCCCTCGTTGTTGTAGCGGACGGCGTTTTCAACGAGATTTTTCAGCAGTTCGTAGATATGTTCGCGTTCGGCGTGAACTACGCAGCCGCCATCGATGTTTATCGTGATATTCTTTGCCGATGCGGCAAGGCCCAGTTCGTCGACAACTTCGGCTGCGACCTCGCGCACAGCGATGTCGGCAGGGTGCAGATCGGTGCCGTCCGAATTTTCGAGCTTGCTGAGTCCGAGCATATCATCGATAAGATTTGTCATACGCGACACTTCTTTGTCGATTTTTTCGGCGTATCCTTTCAGCTCGCCGTCGCCTGCGTTCAGCTTGATCATATCGTTGAAGCCTTTGATGGTCGTAAGCGGAGTTTTAAGTTCGTGCGAGGCGTTTGCGAAAAATTCAAGCCGCATTGTTTCGCTGTTCTGGCTGGACGTGATGTCCGAGAATACCGAAATGACATAGCCGTTGTCGGTGCGGCGTGTCGTGCAGAGATACCAGCGGCTGTTTATCTGCATACGGAAGAGAGAGCCGCTTCCCCCTTTGTCGCCTTTTGCGCATTCGGACATCGCCGAGAGAAAATCGCCGTTCGATGTGAGAATATCGACATGTTTGCCGACCGAATCGCGTACGCCGAAGACATTCCGGGCAACTCTGTTTGTGAGTTCGATGTCGAGCGAGCTGTCGGTTACGACTATTCCG
>CAZHPU010000125.1:0-1180 GCA_964534435.1 uncultured Lachnospiraceae bacterium
GAAGCGGGAAAAGTCGGGGCAAGGCGAAAAGGTAAGCGATACGAGGGCGGTCGGGAAGAAAAAGAAAAACGGCTCTCGGAAGAGAGCCGTTTTCGGTTAAGGTTTATTCGGTTTTATCAGTGCTTTTTGGATGCAACTGCTGTTCCCGCGAGAGAGATAACGGCGATTGCCGCTACGATTGCGACTGTCGAGCCGGTCTTGGGAGCTTCTTTTACGTCAAACGCGTCTGCTCCGAGAGGGCTGTCCGACTGTGTGAACTTGAAAGTAGCGGACAGATTTGTAACCTTTGTTGCGAAGTTGATGCATCCGGTCGAGTTCTCGATTGTGAACTCGTCTGCGCCCCACGACTTAATCGCTTCGCCGTTAACCGCGGATTTTACCTTGAATGTTCCGTTCTCGAATGTTCCGTAGCAAACGACTGTGAGGTCCTTGCCGATTTCCACGCCGTCCTGATCAAGGGGAACCTGATTGTTTGCTTGGCTGCAGGGAGTATTGTCCCACCACGGGCCGAACCATACGACATTGCCGAACGAGAGGTCGCGGCTGTAATACATATAAACGCAGCCGTGATTGTTCGCGTCGTCTTCGTTAAATGTGATGCCGAAGCAGCCGTTGTCGGCGGCGATACCCGCGGTTGCGGGAAGTTCTTTCACCGTATAGGATACGGCAAAATATTTCTTTTCGACATACAGCTTTTCACCGTATTTTTCTGTTTTCGAGTTGTCCGCCGAAGGGGTGGAGGCGTCGACTGTTGTGATTTGGTCTGCGGATACCGACAGAGCGCCGAATGCGGCGATCATCGAGATCACGAGAATGAGCGAGATAATCTTTTTCATGATTTTTTCCTTTCGTTTTCGGTGATTTCACATCTTGTAAGATAATCAAATTATAATCTTTTTCGGGCGGAAAATCTATGATTTGCTTGCGGTTTGTTCAAAACGACAAATTGTTTTTTTTTTTTTTTTTTGAAAAATCGCCGAAAAACAGGGGTGCGAATTTGTGAAGATTGACCGAAAAACGCGAAATATGCACAAAACACCCCGAACGCAAAAAAGCAGCCCTCCGATGACGGAGGGCCGACTTTTGCATATAATTCGCTTTGTATTTACCGACGCGGCGGTCGGAGTTATCCGACGAGGGCGATTCCTTTTTCGGTGAGGACTTCGCGTATTCTTCCCGC
>CAZHPU010000125.1:1190-5046 GCA_964534435.1 uncultured Lachnospiraceae bacterium
TCCCGCGTCGAGATTTTCGGGCGATATGCCGTCTTTCGCGCAGAGCGCCGCCGCGATTCCCGCCGCCTCGCCGATATTTGCGCAGATGTTCATCACTCGATAGGAGGCGTGGGCGCGGTGCGTGCCGCTGATGCATCTGCCCGCGAGCAGCAGATTTTCGCTTTTATTCGGCACGAGCGAGCGGTAGGGAATATCATACGGCTTCGTTTCCTGCGGACGGCCCTCGCATTCGCTCTGCCCGCCGCCTGTGGGATTGTGAATATCGATGCAGAACGAGGCGTTATGCACCACGCCGTCGGCGAATTTTCTGCCCGAAATGAGATCTTCGGCGGTCAGCAGATATTTGCCCATGACGCGGCGGCTCTCACGCACGCCGACGATGTCCGAGCTGTCTTTTATGCGGATATTTTCGTAGCCGTCGATGTTCTTTCTGAGAAAATTCAGCACTTTCGACATCTGCTCGCGCAAGTCAACCTGCGCCGCCGTATATGAGTCGATGTCGAGGGTATTATAGCCGTTCGCCTGGGTGGCGTTGACCATCTGTTCATCGGGGTAGATGCTGTCGTAAAGACGGACGATGCTGACGTTTTTCGGCAGTTCGCCGCTCGCGCAGGCTCTTTTGCAGAGTTCGAGATAGCCGATTCCGCAGGGAAGCGGGGTATCCATCTCCTCATGTTTGCAGAGTATCTGTTTGCCCTCTTTTATGCCGCAGATTGTGAACATGACCGATGTCGGCTGACAGAGCCCGTCATCGCGTCCGACCTCGATGTCCTCACCCGCGAGTGCCGACAGTACACCGTCGCCCGTGGCGTCGATAAAGATTTTGCCCGACACCGAGCAGAGTCCGCTCTGTGTGGCGAAAACGGCGGCATCGATTCTGCCGTCTGTCTTTACAACCCGGCAGACAGACGTGTTCAGCCAGACGGTAACTCCCGCGTCGGCGAGCAGTTTCGTGAGTTCGGCTTTCGCGAACTCGAAATCGTGGACGAGCCGGCTCGCTCTGCCCGGTTTCAAAAGTTTGTTCAGCTTATCCGCCATGCTGTTCTTTATGTATCCGCCGAGCATCGGGGCGACATGACCGACGGTCAGATTGCCGCCGACAATGCCCGCGCGCTCGATTATGACGACCGACGCGCCGAGCTCTGCCGCAGACAGCGCCGCCGAAATTCCCGCGGGACCGCCGCCCGCAATCACAACATCAAATTCGCCTTTATTTTCGACGGAGAAATTCAGATTCATCGTTGTATTGTTCACAGCCGCACCTCTCGAAAGATAATATTTTACATCTTTATATAAATTATAACACGGAGTCGGGAAAAGTCAACCGAAAAGCCGAAAAAAGACGGATTTTGCGACCTTCTGCGACTGTATTATTAAAGAGCGGCGGCTATGATGAATTACGGAAGCTCTGCGGGAGAGCGACCGATTGCTCTGCCGTGCGGCGATTTTCGGGGCGGTGCCGTGCGGCGGAATATGAAAAAACGCGAAAAACGCGTTGAAAAAGGCAAAAAAACACGCGGAAAGAAAAAGCGTTGAAAAAACGCGCGGAAAAGGAAAAATCAAAGAATGAAAGACGCGGAGAACAAACGCGGAAAGAAAAATCAAAAACGAAAAGGAGATAATAGGAAAAATGCTTAAAATCACATACAGCACGGACGGTTTTGCCGTCCGTATCATCGCGGGAGCGGCGGTGAGCGCGCTGTCGGCGCTTTCGGGCGGCATCGGTCTGCCGCTTGTGCTGCTCTGTCTGTTCATTCTGCTCGATTACGCGAGCGGAATCGCGGCGGCATGGATAAACGGCGAGCTGTCGAGCCGAAAGAGCATCGCGGGAATCATCAAAAAGGTGTCATATCTCGCGGTTATCGCGGTCGGTGTCGGCTGCGACTATGTCATACGTTCGGGATTTGCGGCGGCGGGCGGCAGTCTGCCGCTTGACGGGGCGGTCGCGAATGTCATCATAATCTGGCTTCTCGTCAACGAGATGATTTCGATTCTCGAAAATCTGGCGAAAACGGGAGTGCCGATACCGCGCTTTCTGCTTGCCGCCGTGAAAAGGTTGAAAATCAGCGCCGAAAGGACTGCCGAAAATTCGGACGGCGGCAGCGACAGCGATACAAACGGCGGCAGCGACAGCGATACAAACGGCGGAAAGGATGGCGGAGACGATGAGCGTGAATGACGTGAAAAAATATTCGCTTGCCGCCGATTTCGACAAAAAGCTGTCCGAAAATTTCAGGGTTATCGAGTTTCGATGCCGCGACGGCTCGGATCCCGTCTATGTATCCGACGAGCTTGTCGGCGTTTTGCAGAAAATCAGGGATTATTTCGGAAAAGCGGTCAAAATCACGAGCGGATACCGAACGCCCGCCTACGACAGGCGTGTCGGGGGAAGCGGCGGCGGCTATCACACCAAAGGATGCGCCGCCGACATAATCATATCGGGGGTAAAGCCGATAAAAATCGCGGCATACGCCGACTTGCTGCTGGGAGATCGGGGCGGAATCGAGTGCGCCGCTTACGGGGAATGCCGCGGATATGTCCACATCGACCTAAGGCAGGGCAGATGGAGGGCATTGAAAGCCGACGCGGCGAAAAAATACGTCAGTCTGTCAAATCTTTTCCCGACGGTCAGACGCGGCGGACGCGGTCAGGCGGTGAAAATTTTACAGCGGGAGCTTAATGAGGCGGGATTTGACTGCGGAGATGCCGACGGGATTTTCGGAAAAAAGACCGAGTCGGCGGTAAAAGACTATCAGAAAAGCCGTGCGCTCGCGGTCGACGGAATCTGCGGAAAGAAGACGTGGGGAAAAATTCTCGCCGAATAAGCCGATAACCGAAAAAAGCCGCACAAAATCGGAGAGCGGCGGCAAAAAAAGCGAAAATATCGCGGAAATTATGCCTTTTCGGCATATTTTCCGCGATTTTCCTTGCAATTTTCCACATCTTGTGGTAAAATAATCGGTCGGAGAGCCGAAAAAACAAAAAATCGAAAAATCGTGAAAATTATGAAACAAAATCGGCTGTCCGCGTGTATTGATAATGTAAAGGGAATTTCAATAAAATTAAGATAAAGTGAGGATATTCATATGGGAAAAGGCAGTACAGTATCGCTTATCGGCGACGTACTTCGCGATAAAGCGGTTCATTTTGTCGAAGAGGAAGGAATGGACATCGATGCCGCCATTGCGGCCGCAATGGGAGCCGCCGAGGCCGATGCGCACGATCACGGTCCGAACGCGAACGAGTATGAAGCGACGCTCGAAAGAATCTGGCAGAGGCAGAGAAGGGTTTATCCTTCATTCACAAGACCGAGACTTATAGACAATCCCGACGAGGAGACGCACGAGCGTCACAGACGCGAGATTAACGAGCGTGCAAACTATTCGGAGACCTGCCGCACCGCGCTTGTAACCGCGCTCTCCGACAGAGCAAGACAGTATCTCGTATTCTACGATACCGCCAAAAAGTTTTTCGATCTCAAAGCTCTCGAAAAAGAGGGCAAAACGATCAACTCCAAGCGCTGGATAGATCAGCTTATCATGCTCGCGCCGTCCGACGGAGATGCCGAAACCTGCCGCAGACACAACGAAACGGTGGTCATGCTGACCGCCTGCTGCGAAAAGGCAATCACTCCCGAACAGCTCAGAACAATGCGTCATGACTGGTACATCAAGGAAGGATATACCGAAAAGGACGCCTCCGATGCCGCCGATCACGATGCCGAAAACGCTCCGAGAAGGCTCTACGAACTGCTGATTGAGCGAGTCGAGGACGGAAGAAAATATATCCCGATGGCAAAAGATGCCGCGAGATCGATTCTGAACGGGAGCGCAAGCACCGAGCCCGCAGGTCTTTT
>CAZHPU010000126.1:0-4991 GCA_964534435.1 uncultured Lachnospiraceae bacterium
AAATGCAGATATTTCGGTCCATATTCGGGCAGTACGATCGCATGGAATATTCTGCAAACCGCAAGAAAGGTTTTCATGCTTCCCGCATGTAAACTCAGCTTTCCGCGCGATATCGGAAAAAAGCGTCCGTGCATATACAGCCATATCGGTCAGTGCTGCGCTCCGTGCAGCGGCAAACTTTCGTCCGAAGAGTACAAAGAACGTTTTTCGGAAATAATTTCTTTTCTCCGCGGCAATCTGAGTCAGACCGAAAAGCTGCTTTCGGACAAGATGAAATACGCATCCGAAAATTTGCAGTTTGAAGCCGCCGCTCTTTACCGCGACAGAATCAAATCAATCGAAATGCTTCGTCAAAAGCAGAGAATAGTCGGCAATCCCGATACCGAATACGATGTTTTCTCGCTGTTTTCATCCGAAATGTGCTCATGTCTTGCCGTTTACTATGTTCGTGAAGGAGCGGTAATCGATTCGGATAATTTCATTTTTTCCGCCGATAAAATAGCGGATACATCGGCTGTGATTTCGCTGATTGCAAGACTTTATTCAATCCGCGAGTATATTCCGCAAACCGTTTTGCTCGGATTTGATGCCGAAGAAGATCAAATATCGGTACTGTCCGATTTGCTGTCGCAAAATACGGGGAAGCGCATATCGGTAAAAACTCCTAAAAAAGGAGAACTGCGTGCGCTCTGCGATATCGTAACCGAAAACGCCGCACTGCACGCAAAACAGTATCTTGCCGACAGCGAGAAAGATAACGATGTTTTGGTTAAACTTGCCGCATTGCTCGGACTCGAGGTTGTCCCCGAGAATATCGAGTCGATAGATATTTCAAACTTCGGCAATGACAATATCACCGCCGGGATAATTTCTGTTCAGAACGGCAAATTCAAGAAGAGCGCCTATCGAACTTATAAAATCAAATCGACATCTGTTCAGGATGACTATAAATCAATGTGCGAGGCACTTGAACGGCGACTGTCGCACAGCGATGAAAACCCGCTCCCCGATCTTTATCTGCTTGACGGCGGCAAAGGACATGTTTCGGTGGTGAAATCGCTTTTTGCCGAGCATAATGTGGATGTTCCCGTTTTCGGTATGGTTAAAGACGATTTCCATAAGACACGTGCTCTTACCGACGGAGAAAATGAAATCAGTATCGCGAGAGAACAGTCTGTTTTCATGCTTATATACAAAATACAGGAAGAAGTTCACCGCTTTACGATTTCGACCATGAAAAAGGCAAAAAGTAAGGCGGTCACACACTCAAAACTCGAAAATATCAAGGGCATCGGTCCGTCAAAAGCGAGAGCTCTTTTACTGTCGTTCGGAACGATAAACTCAATATCAAATGCAGAAATCGACGAAATTTCGGCAGTGAAAGGCATTTCGAAATCGGATGCGGAAGCAATATATTCATATTTTCATCTTGATGATAAAAAACAGAAGGGAAACCCGTAATGAGAATAATAACCGGAATTGCCAAGGGGATGAAACTAAAAACACTCGAAGGAGATGACGTCACACGTCCTACGGCCGAGAGAGTTAAAGAAGCCGTGTTCTCGATGATTAACTTTGATTTGGACGGCGCGCGTGTACTCGATTTGTTCGGCGGCAGCGGTCAGCTCGCGCTTGAAGCACTGTCAAGAGGAGCGGCAAATGCCGTTATATCCGATTCGGATAAAGGCGCGATAGAAATTATAAAAGCAAATGTTGCCAAGACCAAATTTGAGGATAAAGCCCGCGTAATCATGTCAGACTATAAGGGACTTGTAAAGTCGCTTGCTTCAAAAGATAAATTCGATATAGTTTTTCTCGATCCCCCGTATGCGGAAAAAATCATTCCCGATGCCATAGACCGACTTGTACGTGCCGATATGCTCGCACCCGCTGCTCTTATAATTTGCGAATCGGATGAAAAAGAACCGATAACCCGTGACGGCATGACGGTTAAAAGATTTGCAAAATACGGAAGGGTGTATATCACACTGCTTCAAAATGGGAAAAACACAGATATCTCCGATTAAAATCGGCAGACTTGAGCTTTGTACCGAGAATGCCGTAAACGGGTGCTTTGACACTCCGAAAACGGTAAAAATCAAAAGAAAGGCATGGTAAAAAATGAAAGTAATGATAGCCGGCAGCTTCGATCCGATTACGCTCGGACATGCCGATTTGATATCCCGCTCCGCCGCACTTTTTGACAGCGTAACCGTGTGCATTGCCGTCAACAGCGAAAAGAAATATATGTACGGTATCGATAAGCGCCGCTTAATGGTTGAAACCTACTGTAAACAGTTTCCAAATGTTACGGTTGATGTTTGCGACGGTCTTGTCGCCGAATATGCCGTAAAGAATCGGATAGACGCCATCGTAAAAGGAATCAGAACAGCCGCCGATTTTGATTACGAATATCAGATTGACTGTATAAACAAAAGCATTGCACCGATAGAAACGCTTTTGCTGCCGTCATCTCCGAAATATATGCATCTGTCGTCAACGGCCGTACGCGAGATGATTAAATACGGGCAGGATATGTCAAAATATGTTCCCGAACCGGTGCTTGACCTTCTGTAAAAATCAATAACCCACAAAAATAAAATCGCTTGCCGCATAACGTGAGTCGGTATACCGACCACGTGGACGGGCAGGCGATTTTTCTTTTTTTGCCGAATAAAGAACATTTGTTCAATAACTTTTTTTACAAATTAAATGAGTGTTCATTTCGGCGACAAAAAAATGCCGATTTCACCAAATTGATGAAAAAAATATTGCAAACAATCGGTCAATATATTATAATTATCTCGACAGGTGGAGCAAAATACAATAAAAAAGCACATAAGATTCACCTACTAAATATGAAAGTGGAGTAAAATGCGGTGGCAGAGTGGTTAATAGGCAAACAGCGGCACACAATTGATGAAAAAAACCGCGTTTTTATTCCATCTAAATTTTTGAAGAAACTCGGCGAACGTATATTCGTAACCAAATCACTTACCGGCCGATGCATAAGAATTTACAGCAAGGAAGGCTTTGACAATTATATGGCCGAGACGGTAAGCAAACTGCCCAAAGTCAAAGCGGGCGAAATGATTTCATGGCTCGGTTCGAATTCGGAAGAACTTCCGGTAGACGCACAGGGAAGAATCGCACTGCCTGCCGAATATCGTGATTATGCCGGACTGAAAAAGAATGTCGTAAGTTCGGGCGCTTTCGACTATGTCGAAATGTGGGATGAAGAACTGTTCGATAAACAGAGCGCCGAAATGGATATAGACGGCATACGCTCGCTGCTTGAAAGCAGAGAAGACAGTGACTGAGTTTAACCATTATTCGGTTATGCTTCATGAGTGCATCGACGGACTGAAAATCTCCGACGGAGTATATGTCGATTGTACGGCAGGCGGAGGCGGGCATAGCCTTGAAATAGTAAAAAGAATAAAAAGCGGACGTCTTGTCGCAATCGATCAGGACATGACCGCGATTTCCGCCGCGAAAGAAAGACTTCGCGATTACGCAGATAAAACCGTTTTTGTAAATGATAATTTCCAAAATATCGGCAGTATTCTCGATGAACTCTCAATAGAGAATATATCGGGCGCGATAATCGACCTCGGCGTGTCATCTTATCAGCTTGATACACCCGAAAGAGGATTTTCATACAAATATGACGCGCCGCTCGATATGAGAATGGACGAACGTTCAGAATTTTCCGCTTATGATGTGGTGAATAATTACAGCGCCGATGAGCTGAAAAGAGTTCTTTACAGCTACGGGGAAGAGTCGTTCGCACCGCAGATTGCCGAGGCAATCGTCGAAAGACGCAAACTGTCTCCGATTGAAACGACATTTGAACTTGTTGATATAATAAAATCCGCAATTCCGCAAAAGGTTGCGGCAGTCGGACATCATCCCGCCAAAAAGAGCTTTCAGGCGATAAGAATTGAAGTCAATCACGAACTTGCCGTGATAGAGCCGACACTTCGCACCCTGACCGAAAGGCTTTCGTCGGGCGGAAGACTTGCCGTTATTACATTTCATTCGCTCGAAGACAGAATTGTCAAACATACATTCGCTTCGCTCGCACAGGGCTGTACATGTCCGCCGTCTTTCCCGATATGCGTATGCGGCAATAAACCCAAAATCAAAATAATCAATAAAAAACCGATTCTTCCGTCGGATGGCGAACTGGAAGTAAATCCGAGATCAAGAAGCGCAAAACTGAGAATAATCGAAAAAATATAAAGGAGGAGTTCACACTATGTCAAAATCCGAAAAAAATATTGATGTCGATCTTGATTTTTCCAAAATTAAATACGATGACACCGAACACGGAAAAAAAGTGAACTCCATAGATGTTGAAGCCGGATACGGCGACAATAATCCGGTTGTTATATCGGATGCAACATCAAGAAAAGTCGAACCCGCGAAAAAGCACGAAAAAAAGATTAAAGAGCGCGCGGTTAAATCTAAAAGCAGAAAACAATCGGTTATCGGCGCGGTGATACTCTGTGTTTTGTTTGCGGTAATGCTTGTTATGGTAGTTCAGAGCAGAGTGGAGATAAGCGAAACATCGATGAAAATATCCGAGCTGAAAGATGATTTGACATCGCTGAAAAAAGAAAGAGACGATCTGAACTCGCAGCTCGAATCAAAGCTCGATATGCTGGCTGTCGAACAGTACATTCAGGATTCGGGCATGATTAAAGAATCGAGCCTTAAACAGGTCTACATAAACGGCGATGATGACGAAAAAGTAGATGTGTATGAGTCGGATGACGAAATTCTCGACGGCTTTTTCGGTACCGTCCTGTCGGCAATCTATGATTCTTTTGTAAGAACATGGAATGCCATAGGCAGATAACTAAAATTGTAATTAAGAATTATAGGCAAGTTTTGAGAGTAACGGCATGATACTTGCCGTACTCTCAATTTTGCGTTGTTGCGGCTGCTTTCCGCGGCCGATTTAGGCAGTGACTTGATGGAAAAAA
>CAZHPU010000127.1:0-4965 GCA_964534435.1 uncultured Lachnospiraceae bacterium
CCGACTGGTTCCATTTTTCGGGCATCACCCCCGCACTCGGCGGAAATCTCCCCGAAATATGCGAGGCGGCATGCGCCGCCGCTCACGCTCACGGCGTGAAAATATCATGCGATCTCAACTACCGCGAAAAACTCTGGTCGCGCGAAGAGGCGTGCGGAGTGATGACAAGGCTCTGCCGCTATGTCGATGTCTGCATCGGCAATGACGAAGACGCGCGCGATGTATTCGGAATCGTCGCCGACGGCGGCGCGGACGGCAAAGAGTCATATCTGTCGGTATCAAGACAGCTGACCGAAAAATTCGGATTTTCCGATGTCGCGATGGTGCTCCGTATGTCGGACGGCAGTCTCGGATACGAGCTTACCGGTCTTGTCTATGACGGAAAAAGCGGCAGAGCCGAATTCGCCCCGACTCACAAGCTCGAGATAATCGACCGAATCGGTGCGGGCGACGCTTTCTGCGCCGGACTTATCTATGCGATGCTTTCGGACATGAGCCGCGCCGACACGGTAAAATACGCGGTCGCCGCATCCGCGCTCAAACATACGGTCGTGGGCGACTGCAACAGAGTGAGACCCGAAGAGGTCAAAAAGGCGATGAATCCGCCGAAGGCGTAAAGACGACAAAATTAAAATAAAAATGTTGCATTTTCGGCATTCGTATGATAGAATATGCAGACAGAAAAAAATACCGAAAAAACAGAAGAAAGGTATGGTAATAAAAATGCTTAATATCGAACAAAAAGGCGAGGGAACCGTTGCGCTTACCGGCAGACTGGATACGGTCACCGCTCCGCAGCTCGAAACCGTGCTTGACGGCATTCTGCCGAATACCGAAAGTCTTGTGCTTGATCTTTGCGGACTCGAATACATATCTTCGGCGGGACTTCGTCTGCTGCTTAAAGCACAGAAGGTCATGAGCAAAAAAGGCGGCATGAAACTGCTTCACGTCAGCGACGAAATAAGCGAAATCTTCGATATTACAGGATTCTCGAATTTCCTTGTCATCGAAAAATAAATTCGGAAATAAGTGATATAAGCAAACCGATGAGAAAGGAGCGCGGCGGCTCAAATGGCTCAAACAGATGAGAGCGAAATCGGCAAAACCGAGAAAAAAGCGAAAAAAGACAAAAAAATGAATTTTGCCGGTACGGCTTACCGCAGTTTTCTCGTATGGGGAATCTGTTCGTCGCTGTCGACAACCGTCTGTACGATAGTCGACGCTCTTCTTGTCGGCACACTTGTCGGAAGCGACGGACTTACCGTAACGAATATCGCGACGCCGGTCTATCTTATCTACGCGCTTTTCGGCGTAACGGTCGGAATCGGCGCGAATGTCAGAATCGCGAGATGTCTCGGCGCAGACGACAGAGAGGAAGCAAACCGCATATTTTCATCGGCGATTACCGTCGGACTTTTTCTCGCGCTCGTTTGCCTGTCGCCGCTGCTCTTTAAGGACGTCTATTATTCGTTTCTCGGAGTGACCGACGAACTTTATCGGCTCGCCGATCAGTATCTGCGTGTCGTGCTGTGGTCGGCGCCCGTTTTCGTCTTTTATCACATTCTCTCGGCATCGGTCAAGACCGACGGCGATCCGAAACTTGCGGCGCTTGCGTCCGCGGTCGTGATTTTGGCGAATCTGTCGCTTGATTTTCTTTTCATCAAGGGGCTGAACATGGGAATAATCGGCGCATCGGCATCGCTCTGCACCGCCGAAACGCTCGGAACTCTGATTCTGCTCTCCCATTTTCTCAAAAAACACAACCTGCTTAAATTAAAACTCGCGATTCCGAAAGCCAAAGATATTGCGAACTTTGTCTGGGAGGGATTCAGCTCGGGCTCGGCGTTCATATTTTCGTCTGTCGTCATGCTCGTGTTCAACAATAAGCTTCTCGGATTCGGCGGAGCCGACGGACGGCTGTATGTCGCGATTTACGGCGTGCTCTATACCGTCGGCACCATACCGGGCGGAATTTACGAGGGAACATCGGTCGCGCTTTCGACCGTAACCCCTTTCCTTGTTGGCGAATCGGATACCGAGGGTATCGGCTGGGTGGCGAGACGCGCGGTGAAAATCGCGGTTTTCGTCGGCATCGCGCTCGGAACCGTCGGCGCGCTTCTGCCGGGCGGGATTGCGGGACTTTTCGGAATCGACAGCCCGCGCGCGGCTGCCGCAATGCGTGTCTTTGCGTTTTGCAGTCTGCCGATAGGCATAAATACGGTAATCACTTCCTTTTGGCAGTCAATCGGCAGAGCAAAACTCGCGAACAGTCTGTCGGTGCTGCGAAACTTTGTTCTGATTCTCACATCGGGCGTGCTGTTTATCTCGAAATTCAACGTTCTCGGCGTTTCGCTCGCCTATCTCACGACCGAATTTGCCTGCCTGCTTTTTGTGCTCGGCGTGATGATGATTTCACCGTCGAAAAAATATATCGAATCGCATTATTCGCATGACGACAGCACCGGAAGGCTTTTCGAGTGCGACTACCCGATAAAGACCGAGAGCATGGAGAAAATATCGGGTGATCTCGAAGAAATCTGCGACGGCTGGGAAATCGGCCCGAAACAGGCTTTTCTTATAAATTTCGTCTGCGAGGAGCTGCTGCTCAATATCATAAAATACGCGCTTGACGGGGACGGCGGAAAAGGCAGATTTTTCGTGTCGGTAAAACTTATGGAAAAGGGCGGGGACTATGTCCTCTGCGTAAGGGACAACGTCTGGCTGTACAATCCTTTTGAGTCAAAAGGAGACAGTATCGACAGCGGCGTTCTCAATCTGATAAAGAAGAAAGCCAAAAAATGCGAATATCAGCGCAAACTTGTTTTTAACTATCTGTATCTTGTAATCTGAACTAAAAAAATCGAATGGAGAGTCCGCATGAAAAATCAGGCGGTTTATGAAGATATAACCGAAAGAGAGCGTCTGCAGGTGCAGAACGCACTGCTTTCGGAATACGAAATGCCGATACTTTCCGAAATTTTCTCGGAGAAAAAGGGACTTTACGTACTTGACATCGGCTGCAGCGACGGAGAAAAAACGGTCGGTCGTTTTTCGGACGACGCCGTGTCGTCTGCCGTCGGAATAGAATACAATATCGCGTCCGCGCGCAGGGCAAACGATAAATTCGGCGGCGGAAAATTCTCTTTTTACTGCTGCGATGCCGAAACCGATGAGATGAACAGACTGCTGTCGAAACTCACCCGCCGCGACAGATCGGCACCCGACGGCAGAGGCGAAAATTTCCGCGGTTTCGATCTCATATATATGTCGTTCGTGCTGATGCATCTGCGTGACGGAAAGGCGCTGCTGTCAAGGCTGAAACCCTATCTCGCCGACGGCGGAACACTCTTTATAATCGATGCCGATGACGGGATGTCGACGCTTAACCCCGATGACGGCGGACTGCTTCCCGAATTTCTTTCGATGCTTTCCGAAGACCGCTACGGCGGAAAACGGGACAGCGGTCGGATAACCCCCGATTTGCTTGCAGAATGCGGATATACCGATATTACCGAAAAATGTGCAGGTGTTTTCGCGGGACGCGGCAGCGGGAACAAAAAGAAGAAAGAAGCGATTTTCCGCACTTATTTTTCTTTTCTTCCCGAAGATGTCAATATTTTGCTGAGCAACGATAAAAGCGAAAAAGGCGAAAAAGAAAAATACGAGAGCTGGAAAAGCTGGCTCGATGTCAACTATCGAAAACTGCATCGGGAGATCGTTTCGGATGAGTCCGAAATTTTCATGGGTACGAGAATGATTACCTGTCGAAAAGACGGGAGCGTAAAATAAATGGATTTTTTCGAAATCGGCGACAGCGGTTTTTCGCTGAGAAGAGCGGAGAGCGGCGACATTTGCGAAATCAAAAAAATATGCGATGAGTGTGTCGGAGAGGGGCTCTATACCGAGGAGGAGCTCGGGAGCGCCCTGAAATCGGAGACCGTTTTTCTGTATGTTTTGCAGAGCGGCGGCAAAATCCGCGGCTATGTCTATTTTATGGTGACGTCGCCCGCCGAAATTTTAAGCTATACGAAAATCGACGCGCATCTTCTCGAAAAGGCCGCCGATATGCGGAGCGCCGTCGGTAAAATACAGTCGGTCGCGGTTGTCGAGGACTGCCGCGGACGCGGCTTTTCGGTGAATATGATAAATTTCGCGCTGTCGTTGCTTGAAAAAATGGGCATCGAAACCGTGTTTATCGCCTGCTGGAAAAGGGGAAATTATGTTCCGCTCGGCAGATCGGTCGAAAAATGCGGATTTTCGATTCTCTCGGAAACGGGCGAAATCTGGTATGACAACGAAAGACTGAAATGTCCGTACTGCGGCGGCAGATGCCGCTGTCACGCGGAACTTTATTATAAAAAAATATAAAGAGGGATGGTTAAAGCCGTGCAAACCAAGACCAAATTTAAGCTCAAAACCAAATCAAGGCTGAAACTGCTTCCGAAACTCATCATTTCGCTCGGCGTTATGGGAGTTGTCCTGACAATCGTCATATCGCAGTTCAGCTATTACGTTACGAAATCCTATCTCGAAGATCAGTTCGCAGAGCGCGTCAAGACTAACTCAAACGCCATCGCGGCGATGCTGTCGCCCGACGACGTCAAAACGGTAATTTCGGAGGGCGGCGACAAGACCGAGGAATATACCGAGATGTGCGCGCTCTTCAACAAGCTGAAAAAAGACGGGGAGATAACCTATCTTTCGCTGACCGTTCCCGATGAGGACAGCGTAACATTCTATATTGACGCGATGGTCGAGGAGATGGGCGACCTGCCCGAAAATCAGATGGCGTACGGTGCCGATGTGCTTTATACCGATGCCGCAAACCCCGACGATCCCGAGGATTATCAGAAATACATCACGATCTGGAACTGTTTTGCCGACAACAAAGGGCTCGATACCCCCGCGATTACCGACAACAGCTACGGCTACAACTATACGGGCATCGCCGTGATTACCGATACC
>CAZHPU010000128.1:0-4913 GCA_964534435.1 uncultured Lachnospiraceae bacterium
AAATGCATCGAAGCTTGCCGATGCAGGTGACAGGAGAACGACATCGCCCGGAATCGATATTTTTTGTGCAAGCCGCACCGCCTCGCCGTAATCGGGGACATCATAAAGTACGGGGTGACCTTCGCTGTAAATCGGGCTTTCGGTGATTGCTTCTCTGATTTTAGGTGCGGTTGTACCGGTCAGAATGACCGCCTTTGCTCTTTCGCACATCGGTGTTCCGAGAACATCATACGGGATATGTTTATCATATCCGCCGCAGAGGACAATCAGTTTTTCCTTATAAGAATTAAGTGCGGCGATTGTTCTTGTCGGGCTTGAGTCTATTGAACTGTTGTAATATCTCACTCCGTTAAGTTCACGCACAAATTCGTTGCGGTGTTCGACACCCGGAAATGTTGTTGCGACTTTTTTGATTATTTCGGGAGTTACAGCCGAGAGTGTTGCGGCAATCGCCGCCATATAGTTTTCGACATTATGCCTGCCCGGAATCATTATATCCGAGCTTTCGATTATTCTGCTGTTTTCAAAATATATCGATCCGTCTTTCTCATAGACGAAATTACGGCAGTTATCGGGGATTCTCTTTGATGAGAAATACACGCATCTGCCTTTCACGAGTTCACCCGCTTCCCTTGTTATGTCATTTTCATAATTCAGTACGGCAAGCGAATTTTCGTTTTGATAGCGCAGAATATTGAGCTTTGCGTCGATATATTCATTCATATCGGTATGCCAGTTAAGATGATTCGGCGTAATATTGGTAATCACGGCGACATCGGGAGATTTTTTCATTGTCTGAAGCTGAAAAGATGACAGTTCCACAACGGCAACATCATCGGCGGTCATTTGATCGACCAGCGGAAGCAACGGTCTGCCGATATTTCCGCCGAGAAAAACTTTCTTTCCCGCCGCTTCGAGCAGTTTCGAAATAAGAGTCGTTGTTGTCGTTTTTCCGTCGCTGCCGGTTACGGCAATGATTTTGCAGGGACAGAGCTCGAAAAACTCGGGCATTTCACCGGTAAGAACCGCACCGGATTTTACGGCATCGACTATCGCGGGCTGATCCGGTCTTATTCCGGGTGCGCGAAAAATTACGTCCGCATCGATTTTATCGAGATAATGTTCGCTGAGCACAAGCTTCACGCCCTTTTTCTCGAGTTCGTCGGCATACTCTCCGAGTGCGGCGCGTTCCTTTTTATCGTAAACGCTGATTTTCGCACCGAGTGCGAGAAGCATATCGGTTACCGGTTTATTGGTGATTCCGATACCGAGTACCGCAACTCTCTTTCCTTCGACTTTTTTTCTTAAAGCATCTGATACCGGCATAACATTACCTCTTTTGAAGTGCGGATTTTATCATCGAGTTTACCGCTTCTCTGATTGCGATTACCGTTTTCGCGTCTTTCGCGCATCTGTCAAATGCAATCTCTCCGCCGAAAATTCTTTCGATTTCTTCGACTGTTTTTTCTTTTCCGCAAAGTTCGGCACAGAGTTTCATCGCGCCGAGATCCTGAACGGCTTCGCAAAAACTGATAATACGGGTTGATTCGAGCGGTCTGCCGCCGATTCCGGGATATACCGAAAATGCGTCGCCGGCAGGAACCTGATACTCGGCGCTCTGATCGATATAGGGGTTGATAATCGAGTCGGAGCTCATATTGTTATAGAAATTATATCCCCACTGCAAAAATCCCTTTATGTCATACTTGAAAAACTGCATGCCTATTGAGCGGGTTCTCCATGCGGGCATTGCTATAAATCTGTTTGATACAGCCGTGTTCTGTCCGCAGCAGTAGTATGTCCAAAGGTCTTTCACTCCGCCTTCTATAAACCGCGAAATATGATCGGATGCCGGTATCGGTGTTTTAACCAGTCCCTCCGAATAAAATTCGTAATCGGACAATGCGTCGATAACCGTATATCCTTCGAGAACATCGGCAACCGATTCTTTTGCCGCTTTATACGATTCTTTTACGCCGTATGACGGCTCATCCGAAATGTGGAAAAAGCATCTCTTATCCGCGTCGAGCGTTTTCATATGTTCAATAAGCGCAGAGAGCGCCGAACGGAGAAATTTTACATATTTATCCGAGGTTGCGTCTGTTTCCCAGCCGAAAATCTTGGTTATTTTCCCGTCAACATCGGCAACCACTTTCGGGGCATTATGCGCGCCCCATTGAGTGAAAAGATGAGATATTTCAAAATATTCAATCCCGACGCGGTTGCACATATCAACCCAGCGGTCGACTTTGGAAAATCCGAATTCGTATTCGTCATTTCCGATGAGTTTGACATCGAGGAGCTGTGTTGTAAGTCTTTCACCGCCTACCGCCGTATCAAGCGGCGGTGTAAAGATAGGGGTGAGTATGGTATTTATTCCGTTGGAAACCGCCGTCTTTGCAAAACGTTCGATTATTTTCCAATGTTCTTCCGACCATACCTCGCAGCCGTAATAGTCGGCAAGGCAGTCGCTGTGAAACCACTCGGTATAAACAAGCGTCTGCTTCGGAATCAGGGCATCTATGATTTCTACGGTTAGCGAATTTTCGGCGACTATACCGCCCGCGTTTGCAAGCGTGACTTTAACGGTATGCCTGCCGGCATCTATTTTATCGAAATCGGCGCGCAGGTCAATGACTATCCATACCGCCATAAGCCGGTTTTTAAGGATGGTCACTCTTCCTCCGTAATTTAGCGGTGTAAGCAAATCGGGATAAAGTCCCGGCTTCATCGACAAGTAGTTATCATCGTTTACAAATCCGTAGGTGGGAAATTCAACCGGAACGTTGCGCACGGCACGAACATCGGCGAACTCCGCAAGGTCGCCGTCAACCGAAATTCCGCAAATCGTGCAGTCGGGGCCGTCATCATCGGCTGTATAAACAAGCTGAAACGAAATGCGCTCGTTTTTCAGAGCCGACATTTCGGTAAGAACCGGATATGATTCGATTGTACGGTCAAGAAAGATTTTTTCAAGCGACGACACAATGTTTGTTTTAATCATAGCTACCCTCACATTATTTATTTCAAGATGAATTATAGCACGCATATGCCGAAATGTCAAATCATTGTTTACGGAAAATGGCGTGCAATGTCAATTTAATATGTGTACAACCGATTTATTAACGGGCAGAAAGCATTTTCGGCTTTCTGCCCGTCCGGTCATAATTATCAAATTCTTTTTTCTTACGTCTTTATATAAGACTCGGAAAGCAAAAAATCATTCATATCGTCATAAGATTTCAGGAATTTTTTTATTTGTTCTCCATTGATCAGTTTAACATTAACAGCCAACCTCATTATCTTGTCAAAAACCGTTTCGCAGTTTTTCTTGTCGGCATTATCCAGTGATTTTATTTCGTGAGCAACGCTATTTCGGGTTATTGATTCGAAATTTCTTATATCATGAATGATATTTATCAATTCGCTATCTTTCGAATAATACTTTTCTATTATTTCAATCAAGTCTCCGGATCTTATAAACGCCTTTGGATTTATGAATTTAACAAATTCAAATTCGGCAAATTCACTTGATTTTAACTTCTGCACATCCCACTTCGAATTCTGACCACGCCCCGAAATAATATAAGCGGATACATTGTTTTTTACCTTATAATACAGCAGGTCTTCAAAAACCGGTGTGATACCCCGTGTGAATTCAATATAATTATCGGTTTTTATTTTTATATTCAAATACAAAATATATTCAAGCATTTTGGCCACATCGCCGGTTTCGTTGAACAGCATTTTATAACCGCGTTCCTTAAAAGCTTTATTTGCGGGAATGTAATCTTGCGAAAGTCTTTGTTTTGCGGCTTCAAGCAAAATCATAAAATCTTTATTTATTCCCCATTCAATACTTTTTGCTATGGTAAGCGCACCCGAATAATCGTAATTTTTTATAAGTTCGGTTATTTTTTCTTTAAGCAGGTAAACAAATAAGTTATCATTTTTTGAAATGCTGCATCTATCCTCATATGTTGCGGCATTGTTATCTTCATTGCGGTACCATTCTGTTTCCAAATTATATTCTATTATATTCGTGTTACATGCTTTTTTCGGAGTATTAACTTGCACCGGCAGCAATAAATTTCTGTCTTCAGTGGATAAAAGCTGCAAAGAATATTTCATTGCGGGGGTACCCGAAGAAACATTCAAAAGAATTTTGTCCCCTTCTTTACAGCAGCTTTTCAGCTCCTCAATCTCCGATTTGAATTCCGAAATGAAATTATCCATTTTTTGAACTTCTTTCAAATCATCACGCCCAATAATCTTAATGTCCGGGCTCCAGCCTTGAAGCTCGGGCTCTTTTTTTAATGCCTCAATCGACAAGATGTATCGATTGTCCAGCTTATGATTTTCAAGGATTTCCGAAGACATGAACAAAACGATTTTCTTAGGCTTATATTTTCTGCAGATGTGAATAAGTGCGCCGTCTCTGCTGTATCTGACAGGATCGGTGGAGCCTATCGGTGAAAACAAAAAGTAATTACACATATTACCTCCGATATTTTTCGTAAATAAAGCAAATCAATGAGCAACAAATGACGGTATCCCCGCATTTCACGTTAAGCGGAGAACTGTCCCCATAAGGGGAACGTAAATAAATACACTGCCGATATGAGAATTAAACAGCCCACACGCAGTTTCCGTCCCCATAAGGGGTACGTAAATAAATCTTGCTGACGCATTGGTTTACAACAACCGTTTTGGTTTCCGTCCCCATAAGGGGTACGTAAATAAATGAACATGCCCGAACTATACCATGGCAACGGGAGAGTTTCCGTCCCCATAAGGGGTACGTAAATAAATAAGTAAAGCCTTCCGACATTGATACCGAGCTGCGGTTTCCGTCCCCATAAGGGGTACGTAAATAAATAGAACAAACAATGGAAATCAACGAATGCAACAAA
>CAZHPU010000129.1:0-4853 GCA_964534435.1 uncultured Lachnospiraceae bacterium
AAACCTTGAGACAAAAAGCCTTCTATGAGGCCGAGGAAGAGGTTTTGAAATCGAAGAATCCCGAAGCCGTACAGAATGACGGGCTCACCGCTTTCGAACACGCCGTAAAGGCAGACGACGACAGACTTGCCGCCGAAGAGCAGAGAAAAGCCGATGAGAAGAAGAGAGCCGACAGAGAACGCGCGGAGCAAAAGAAAGCAGCCGAAAAAGCGGCGCTTGTGGCGGCGGGGAAGAAAGTCTGCGATGCGATAAACGCTCTTACCGCAGACAGAGAAAAACTCGCTCCCACATTAAGTGATGCCGATGCCGACAAACAGCTTGACGATTTCGTCGAAAGCAGCAAGACGGCATGCCTTAACGCGACAGATGAACAGACAAGGCGCGAGGCGGGATATAAGACAATCGCCGGAATGGCACTTCGCGAACTCGTAAACCGCGAGCAGGAGATGGGTCTCAATAAGCCGTTCAGAACGCTTATAAACGCAGGCAGAATGAACGAAGCGGTAGATATGATCAGAGACACCGATGAGTTTAAGAATAACATAAATGTATTTGATGTCGGCAAACCCAGGGGACTCAGAGATCAGCTCGCACGTTCGGCTCCCGGAAGAACCGCGATAACAATGCTCAGAGGCGCGGTTGCCGCACTTTCCGATAAACAGAATGTTCCGAAAGATCCGAAACCCGCAAACGAAATTAAAAAGAATGCCCCGAAAGCCGAAAACAAAATGAATTTGGCAAAATAATCGATACACCCGACAGGCAGCCGCCTGTGCCGGACGGCCGCCGAAAGGCGGTCGTCGGCATCGCGGTCAAATCATCCAAAAATCAATATAAAAGACGGGAAACGGCTGTAAAGTACACCGAAACATCAGTTTTTTTCGGCTGATACTTGACTTTTATCCGATATTATTATATAATGATATCGAGTTGAAATATGCGTTTTTCCGCGGCGGCAGAAAGCTACCGTGTGTTTTCGCATTTTCCGACCATTTCGCCCGGATATAAATTTCCGGAGGAAGAGGATAAAGGGTGGATTTTGCTGCTTTCCTTGAGAGCGAGGATTTTGTATTGCGAAATTATGCCGATATGGTGTACAAGGTCGCACTGCGCAACACGCAGTCGCCCGCAGACGCCGAGGACGTTTTCACCGAAACTTTTTTGAGCTACTACTCGAAAAAGCCCGAATTCGAATCGGAGGAACACCGAAAGGCATGGCTGTTAAGAGTCGCTATAAACTTCGCTCACAACAGTTACCGCGCACAAAAGAAAATTGCCGAGCTGGACGAGAATATAGCGGCGGATGAAGACGCTTTCGGCCGTGTGGAACTCTGCAGCGACCTGAAAGACGCGCTCAAAAAAATGCGCCCCGAATACCGCGAGGTAATATGCCTGTTCTACCTTCAGGAGCTGTCAACCGGCGAAATCGCATCGGTGCTCGGACGGAACGAGAGTACGGTACGTACTCAGCTGTCCAGAGCGAGAGAACAGCTTCGCGGCTTTCTCGAATAAGTGAAGACAGAATAAGAAAAGACCGAAAATTAAAACAAAAAACAAGAAAAGAACTAATTTTCAGGAGGAAATGAAGTCATGAAAAAACTCAGCAACATCAAAGAGAAGCTGGTATGCTCAAGGGTCGGCGCCGTAATGCTTATGGCAATACTTCTCGCAATACCCGCACACGCCGCAGGCTATGACGATGTGGTCAATCCCATTATCTCCCTGCTCAACAACCTGCTCGGCCCGCTGCTCGGACTTGTCGGCGCGGTCGGAACTCTCTACTGCGTGCTTCTCGGCGTTAAGTTTGCAAAAGCCGAAGAGCCTCAGGACCGTGAAAAAGCAAAAACACATCTTAAAAACGCAATCATCGGCTTCGTGCTTATCTTCGTGCTTATCGCAGCACTTAAGATCGGCATGGGTGTAATGATCGACTGGCTTAACAACAACGCGGGAACAAACGTAAACGATGTTCCTACCGGAAACTGAATCGCAGCCGGATTCATAGACTGATGTTAAAGGGGGGCTGAGAGCGATGAATGACAGCAAATCGCCTCTTTGCTTCCCTTTAACTTAACTGTGCAAATAATTCAAATTAAGATATAATCATATTTTTTAATTCTCTTTGAAACTAAGGAGAGTAGAGATGCAGGACAGCGATTTTTACAAAATTCAATATGCTCTCCGTACAGCCTCCGGTGAGCCGGAGGGAGTCCCTCCCGAACTTATGACAAGCGTAAGAAAACGCTGTCAGGCGGTTGCGGCGGGACGGGAGGCGGAACGCCGCCTCAAAAGCGGCGGAGATATTGCCGCGGAAGAGATTTACGAACTGACCGCGGCGGGAATTATCGGACGCGCCGCCATGAGAAAAAAACTTCCCGAAGGGCAGAATGTTACCGATATGATAAGTCGGTTTTCCAAATCTGCGAGACTTCGCGGCAGATTAAACGGAACGGCCGAAAACGCGCTTCGGACAGTCGAAAGCGACCTTTTTCTGCGCGGACCCGCAGGCGGCAGAGAAGAACCCGAACGGAAAAATGTCGGTCAGCCGAAAAAATCGGCCGAAAACAAAGGAGAACTACGGAAATGAGAAACAGTTTTAACGCGGCAGGTGTCGGACGCGTATTTCGCCGCGCCGCAGCCGCTTTTCTGATTTTCGCGACCTGTATACAGCTCGGTGTAATGCCCGCTTCCGCCGCATCGGATACCGGCAGCAACGGTACGATGGATATATGGCGCTGGGAGCGCGTCGACAGCCAGGATGATCTTCCGACAAGCAGCGGCAAATGGTATGAGAACGGGATAGAAGAAGGATATGCCCACCCGGTACTTTTGCTGTACGAGTTTAACGGCGGCAAATACATGATCGACGGCGATTACCGCACATCGGGTGACAAATTCAAATTCAAGCTTTGCGGACTGTGGGACGGAGTTGCCTACGGAGAAAAGTCGTTCAGAACGGTCGAAAACATTTCGCATATGACGATGCGGTATGTCGGTACCGACTCGGATAACGGAGACGCCAAGCAGTACAGATTCAGACTCGAAAGCGATCAGGATGACAGCGGAGTAGTCTCGAATCTGTATATGAAAAGCGACTATTATTTCCAGAGTAAAAAGGAAACTGGAGAATATACGAATATCACGGTACTTACCCCGAATACGATAAGCAGCGCAAAGGTAAACAGCGGCCGCGTCAAAATGTTTGTCAACATCGGATGGGAAAAAGACGCCATGATACGTATCGACAGCAAAACCGGAAACGTCTATCCCGAACGTTCTGTCACATGGAGCATGGGCGAGTTCGTAATGTATGTCGGATATAAGGAACGGATTTCGGTAATACGCAGCGACAGCACGATAGGAAGCGGTCAGGTCGCGAACTATAACGGCCGTGTCTATATCATGCCGGGCGTTACGATTACGATTGAAAGCGGCGGCGTGCTCAGCGTCAGCGGAGAGCTTTACAATAACGGCAGCATTATGAACAGCGGCGACATTGTCGTGCAGAAGGGCGGTTCAATCGAGCAGTTCTGTCTCGGCGACAGCCCCGGAGGCGTAATCTGCTGTGACGGCGGCGATCTTGTGATTCTGAGCGGCGGATGCGTCATAACCGGCAAAACCGAAACATATAGCGATTATACAACCGGATACGGCAACGGATTTGTGATGAGAAACGGCGCAACCTGCACCAATTTCGGCGTTCTCGCAGTCGGAAGCACCGCCTATGTCGTATCGGGCGCGACACTCGACAACAGATCGTCGGGAACTATGCTTTTCGGATATAAACCGAAAACCGCCTATCGCGGCGCGATAGGTCTGCTTGATGCGAAAACCGCGGCCTCGACCTCGGTTTATGACAATTTGTCGGTGTATAACGAAACAACCGGAATGGTGAGCAATCCGAGACTGCTTTATATCGGAAAAAATGTTCTGCTCAGCAATGACGGCACCGTCTGTCTCGGTCTGTGGGCAATGGAACTGCCCTTGTCGGGCTCGGATGAAAAATCGGGAGTGTCCGCAACGGGATCGGGCAAAATCTACATAAACACATGGGCGGAAGCGGTCGCATCCAAATATATATGGATTCCTTATCCGACGGGTTGGAGCAAAACCGCCGTCGAATGACTGCGGATACCAGAAACAGAGCAAAACAGCTACTTGCAAATTATTGATAAAATCGTAACCGATGTCCTGAAATCGGACGGAGAAGGGAGACGGCTTTATGCTGAAAAAAATAAAAGAGCGGATTGATAAGCTCGAGCCGAAAAAACTTTTGATTTATCTTGCCGTAATCGCGGTCGGCGGTATTCTTGTGGGATATATCGAGAGACAGCTTGTACACGGACTGCTCAGCTCGGCGAGAGGCAAAGGCTTCGAACTTGATCTGCTTCTCCTTCTGAAACCGGGAACATGGCTCATCGGCTACGCCACAATTTTCGTTTTCTGGATAGTAATCTGGATATGGCCGCTTGTGTTCGGCGGAAAACTTGCAGGCAAAGGCCTGCTCGGCGGCAAAAAGGACAATGTGGTAAGCGACAGCGCACTTGAAAACAGCCGCTTCCTTACCGATGCCGAACGCGATAAATATTTTCCCGCAACCACATACGATGAGATTCAGCAGGTGAAGAAGGACGGCGTCCCCGTACGCGCGGTTCTCGATAAAAAAGGCAAACTCGAAATCAACTTTATGTCGGGTACGCACTCGCTTGTCATCGGCTCTACCGGTTCGGGTAAAACGACAACCTTCATAAACCCGATGATTCAGCTTATCGGCGCCACAAACTGCGGCAGTTCGATGATAATGACCGACCCGAAGGGCGAATTGTTCTCACTGCATTCCGGCTACCTTCGTG
>CAZHPU010000130.1:0-4779 GCA_964534435.1 uncultured Lachnospiraceae bacterium
TGCCGATAGTCCGCTCGCTTGAGGTTACATCGGGTGTTATCTCGAATTACGCGGTCGCGCGCGGCATACGCTCGGTAAGACAGGGAGTGGAGCAGGGACGCAGCCTTGTCGACTGCATGAGCGAGAATAAATGCTTTCCGAAACTGCTTTCCGAAATGACCGGAGTCGGCGAACGTTCGGGCAATCTCGAACAGACTCTTACCGTCGTCGGCGAATATTTCGATAACGAAGTCGGCATTATGACCGACAGGATACTTTCTCTGCTTGAACCCGCGATAACAATCGGTCTTGCGGTAATAACGGTTGTTCTGCTTCTCGCCGTTTATCTCCCGCTCTTCCGGATGTATAACTTTTAATAAGAGAAGCATGATTTTCGGTATCGTTTGTCCGTTTTCAACCCACGGACAATGTATACATACAGACATTATAAAAAATAATCGGAAGGAGAACTTCTAATGAAACTTAACAGAAAAGGTTTTACCCTTATGGAAATGCTGATCGTTGTTGCGATCATCGCAGTTCTTGTCGCTATTATGATCCCGACATTCACATCTCAGCTCGAAAAAGCTCGTGAAGCAGCTGATATCGCCAACATCCGTTCCGCATATGCCGAAGCTATGGTTAAATATATTAACCAGGACGCAGCTGACCTTGATAACGATGGTAATGTAAAGGTTACTTCTCAGGCAATGACTCAGACCACCGAAGGCTGGTCGAGCGTAACATGGCCCTCTTACCTCGGAGAAGAAGTTAAACCTGTAAAGGGTAATACTGTTACTATAACAGTTGCAAACGACGGCACAGTATCGGTAGAAATTGACGACTAATTAACAATTACCGTTAAATTTGAATTTTCAAATTGACTCGTGATTTTCGCAGGGGCGGAGGGTTGCCGTCCCTGCGGCTTAAATCGGAAAGGAAACGCCATGCTGCATCTGTCTGTCGGACTTGACATCTATATAGCTTTCATCGCGTTCGTTCTCGGTGCCTGCATCGGCTCTTTTCTTAACTGTATGTCCTGGCGTATCGTTCACGGTATGTCGGTACTGAAAGGCCGCTCGGTTTGCGATGCCTGTGGGCATACGCTTTCCGCTGTCGATCTCGTCCCGATTTTCTCTTATCTTTTTCATCGCGGAAAATGCCGCTACTGCGGCGCGAAACTCTCGCCCGCGCATCTTTTTGCCGAAACGCTGACCGGACTTGTTTTCCTGATTTTCGTATTCAAATATGATATATCGCTCGAGCTTCTCGAAATGCTGCTTTTTGCCTGCATTCTGCTTGCAGCTTCTTTCGCGGATCTGGAGGGGTACATCATTCCCGACCGCTATGTAATCGCGGGAATTGTTCTGCGTATCCCGTTCTATTTTCTGCTGCCCGATTTCAAAGATAATCTCATCGATTCTCTTATCGGCGGATTCGCCGTCGGCGGCGGACTTCTGCTTCTCGTTCTTCTTTACGAGAAGATACGCAAAATAGAGGCAATGGGCGGCGGTGATATAAAACTGCTCTTCGTCACCGGCCTTTATCTCGGCTGGGCGAAGAATATTCTCTGTCTGCTTCTTGCCTGCCTGCTCGGAATCATCTTCGCGCTGGTGACTCAAAAGATAAAGCAGAAAAATGCGAAAAAATCAAAAAAGAACAAAAAGAAAAAAACCGATGCCGATGATGCCTCCGAAAAGATTTTCCCGTGGGGACCGTCAATCGGAGCGGCGGCGATAATCGCGCTGCTTGTCGGCGATAAAATAATAAAAGCATATCTGCAACTTTTTTAATCTTCTCGGAAAGTGAGGTTTCTGTACTATGGGCCGAAATCTAATCGCATTTGATATTGGCGAATCTCAGGTCAAAATCGCATGGTATAACGGAAACACAAGAAAAAAGACGGTCTGCGCCCCTCTGATTGATAATCTTGTGTCGGGCGGAGAAATTCTCTCTATGGATGCAATGGCGGATTTTCTTCGCGATATCGCAGGCGAAAATCATATTCCGCACGCATCCGCGGCGGTCATTCTTCCCGCATCTCTTGTCTTTACCCGTAATATCGATGTTCCCGCAATGACCGATTCACAGCTCGGATATAATCTTCCTTATGAATTTAAGGACTATCTTACCGAGGAAAAGAGCAGCTATTATTTCGATTACGCCGTACAGGAACTCGTAAAAGACGAGCAGGGAAACGCGAAGCAGATGCGTCTGTTTGCCTGCGCCGCACTTAAAAAGACGATTGCCGATTACCGCGAAATGTTCCGCCGTGCGGGCTTCCGCCTTAAATCGGTTATTCCCGAGGAGTCGGCGTATGCCGCCCTTCTCATGGCGGCGCCCGATGTCGAGGGCGATACCTGCTTCCTCGATATAGGATACAATGCCGTTCGTATGCTCTTTTACAGAGGCGATTCGTTCGTTACCCGCCGTACCGTAAATCTCGGTACCCGCGATTTGGTGCAGACGCTTTCCGAACTGCGCGGAGTCGATACTCATATGGCGCATGAACACCTGCGCAGCAACTACGAAAACGCGCTGAATGAGCCCGCACTTCTCGATTTGTACCATAATATGGCGGTTGAGATAATGAAGGTTGCCAACTTCTATAACTACAATAACCGCGAACAGATGCTGAAGCGCATATATCTGTGCGGCGGCGGCACCGCGATTACACCGCTTCGCGACGCCATATCCGAGCTTACCGATATCGAACTTTGCTCGGCGGCCGACTGGATGCCGTCAAGCGCCGATATCGAAAGTCCGTGGCTTTATGTTAAGGCCGTCGGCTGTGCGTTGCAGGCATAAGGAGGCGCTCAGATGAATAATATTTTAACCAAACCGATTAAAATCAAAACCGAAAAATATCCGACAAAGCGCCGCATAAATCTCGCAAAACGCGAAAATAACACCCAAAATCTTATTATGCTTATCGTCGGAATCGCGCTGATTGCCCTTCTTTGCTTTCTCGTTACCAAGTTCGGCGTAATCGATCAGTTCGCAAGACTTCGCGAGGCCGAAAACGAATATAATAAGGTACACGATCAGCACGTCGAGCTGGATAAAGCCATTGAGAATTATTCGGAAGTCGAACACGAATACCACACTTATTCGAGAAAGTGGCTGACGGGTGATGACGGCGTTGCCGTTTCGGTCGACCGTCTTAAAGTACTCGATCTGCTCGAAGCACGCCTTATGTCATGCGGAACGGTCAACTCGTTCGTCGTTGACGATGATGTCGTAATCGCCAAGATGTCGGGCATGAACCTTGAAGAAATTTCGGCGATGTTTGCCGAACTTCAGCGTCAGCCGATAGTTAAAAACGCGGTTCTTACAATCGCTTCGACCGCGAGAGATGCCGACGAAAAACTTGATTTTTCGATAACAATCAAGCTTCAGCCGGAAGAGGAGGAGAAATAATGACACGTGCCTTTACGACTCGGGAGAAAGTTCTTCTCGTTATTCTTGCGGTAATGATTATCGCAATCGCTTATTTCAAGTTCATTCTCGAGCCGATTAACGACTCGGTTGCGCAATATCAGACCGATGCCGATATCGAGCAGGATGAAATAACACAGGATACAGTCACCCTTACCCGTATGCGCGCTATGCAGAAGGAACTTGACGAGCTGAAAGCATCCGGGAATAATAAACCCCTGCCCGCATATGATAATGCCGATGCACTGCTTGTCGAACTCAACACAACGCTGAGCCGTGCAAGAAGCTATTCATTGAATTTCGGCAGCACATATACGCTCGATTCGAACACATATATCGTCTGCCGTCCGCTTACGCTCGTGTTCAAGGCCGACGACTACTCGACCGCGCGCAGCATACTCGATACTCTGCACGAGAGCGATAATATCAACCAGATATCCGACTTGTCGATAAACTTCAATAACAGCGATTCGAGCGTCGACGTAACGCTCAGCATCAGCTATTACGAGCTTGTCGGCTGATATGCAGACAGACCGGAACCCGTTTGTTAGGTCCCGGTTTTCCGCATATATTGAATTAAATTTATTTTTGTCGAAATTTTGTAATTTCAACCCGATTAGGTCCCGTTTTTTCGGCATGGAGGGAAAAGATATGAACAATAGGAAAGGATTTCGTAAAAACCGTCTGCGTGCCGGCTTTACATTGATAGAGCTGGTGGTTGCCATCGGTATTTTGGCGGTGCTTGTTACCGTTACCATGTTCTCACTGGTTTCGATACGCAAACAGCTTCGCCAGAAAGAGCTTGACAGCAAGGCGGAAACAATCTATGTGAGCGCAATGTGGCGGATGACCGAACTGCGCGCTTCCGGCTACGAAGTTCTTTATCAGTATACAGACGGCGGCAACGGCGTAAAGAAACTCGGCGTCGTTCCGATTGACGCAGATTCGAACACCGAACTGCGCGATGATACGCTCTGCTATGTCGAATCGTCGAGAACGGGAGAGGTAATCGGCGAAGCCGCATCCGCACTTCTGCCTGCCGACAGTCTTGATGAGGAGCTGCGCTCCAATCAGTGGCATATAGAATACGATCCCGAAAGCGGAAGCATATACGGCGTATTTTACAGCGAATCGGGCGATATTCCGAGCGATGCGGGCGAACTCGATAACCTGCGTGTGAAAAAACGCAGACTTGCGGCAGGCGCGACCGTCGGATATTACGGCGGCGACCTTTCACAGATTGATTCGACCGAAACTCTTTTCCCCGGCATAACCGCCGAAAATAAAGAAGAGCTTACGGCAACATTCTACTGCAATAACCCCACGACAAACGGAAAACTTACATTCGAAATAACTCTTTCG
>CAZHPU010000131.1:0-4778 GCA_964534435.1 uncultured Lachnospiraceae bacterium
GCCGACCGTAAGGTCGGCGGAGGGGATAAACCCAAAACCTGCGGTTTTGGCTTAAATATTTGATTTGAACCGCGGTGCAGTTCAAATCAAAAACTCAGCCTAAACGCTTTCGCGTTTCGGGTTGGGGTGTGGAAAACTTTTTTCCGTCTTTCCCCACAGCCCGAAATTTTCCGCGCCGCGCGCAGATTAAAAAAAGATGTTTTTTTCTTAACATTTGCCGAAATTCCGTTTGTTTTTCGGCAGTCGCCGAACTTTTCCACATTTTCCACAGACTTTTCCACTTATTAACAGCCCGCCTTTCCGCTTTCGTGTGATGAAGTTCTCCACATTTTCCACAGACTTTTCAACACGCAGCATAAGCTTTCCGCACATCCACATCCTTATTTTTTTGAATTGGAGTCTATTATGTCAACTGTTTCAGATTCAAGATCGGATTCCGAAAATACCGCCGCCGTCCGCTCAAACCGTCCCGTTTATCTCATTCTCGCCTCGGAGGCGGCGCTCACGGCGTTCGCCGCGGTGATTCTCACAATTCTGCTCTGCAAATTCTATGAGCCCGATGTGATGCTGTTTGCCGCCGACACCCCGAAATCTCTGCTCACCGCGCTCTGTGTCGCGGTCGGGATTTTCGCGCTTCTCACATTGGCGATGGCGTTCGCGTCGGCATCCTGCGAATGTAAAATACAAAACCGCGGCAGCAGACTCACGCTTGTCGGGGCGATAATTTTCGCCGCCGCCCTCGCCTCTTTCGCACTTACCTCGACCGTTTTCGAGCTTGACGGCGACAGCGTGCGCTATCTGATTACGCTCACCGACTACGATTCGTCATCATCGATACTTTACGCCTCGACTCTCGCGAAAATCGGCGCATATCTCGCGCTTTTCTCGCTTATCTATCCGCTTGTCCTTGCGATAACCGGCAAACGAAACTGCGTCGCCGCCCTCATTGCGTCGGTCTGGGCGCTTTCTGCGGCACTGCGCGTCTATTTCAACATCACGACTCCGATGAACGATCCGATGCGGCTTATGCGGATTGTCGGCTACGGCGCCGCCGCTCTCGCCCTCACCCTTGATGTGCGCATCTCGCTCTCACGGCTGTCCGCCCGTCTGCTTCTGACCGTCGGCAGTATGTGCGCCTGCCTTTCGGCGGCGGCATCTCTGCCCTCGATTATCACCTATATTGCGGGAATCGCACCCCCCGACACCGATCTGTTCGGCTCTGTCGCCACCCTCGCCGCATCTCTGTTGACGGCGGCGGCGATAATCGGCGCATTGCGAAAGAAAGCCGCCGACGAACCCCAAGGCGACGAAGAATTTAACGAAGAGAACGACTTGATATGACCGAAAAAACGAAAAAAAATAACGAAAAATCGCCCGAAGCCCCCGCAGATGCCGAATATTCGGCACTCGCGCCGCTCTATGACGCGGTCAACGGAGAGGCGTTCGATTATGACGGCTACGCCGCATTCGCCGAAAAGATTTTCACCGAAGACGGCATCGAAAAAGGCTCGCTCGTGCTCGATCTCGCCTGCGGCAGCGGCGCGCTGACTCTGCGCCTGCTCGATTCGGGCTATGATGTGATAGGCGTCGACCTGTCCCCCGAAATGCTTAACATCTGCCGCGAAAAATGCGCGGACGGCGGCTACTCTCCCCTGCTTCTCTGTCAGGATTTATGCTCGCTCGACCTCTACGGGACGGTCGAAGGGGCGGTCTGCACCCTCGATTCGCTGAATTATCTGACGAAAAAGGGCGAACTCGACTCATTTTTCGGGCGGCTGAAAAATTTCATCTCACCGAACGGAATTTTCATCTTCGACATCAACACCGAAAGAAAATTTTCGGAGATTTACGGCTCAAACAGCTATACATATGACGAAAACGGCGTTTTCTGCGTCTGGCAGAACAGTTACAGCGAAAAAACACGGCTCTGCGATTTTGATTTGACCTTTTTCGAGAAACAGAAAAACGGACTTTACCGCCGCCGTGAGGAACATCAGCGCGAACGATGTCACACCGACGGCGAAATCGCCGCGGCGGCGGAGCGCGGCGGTTTCGAGATTATCGGCAGATACCGCGATTTTGACAAAACTCCGTCCGACGGGAGCGAATACCGCAGATTCTATATCTTACGGCGAAAGGAATATTCAATATGATTTTCGGAAAAAGCGGCAAAGAGCAAAATCTCTGCGAAAAGAGCGTCGATGCCGCAGTTTCGGATATTTTCGCAAAAAATCCGCTTTTTTGCGAAAACGGCGAAAAAAAGATAATAAAATCCTGCGCGTTCACCGGACACCGCGACCTCACCGAGCCCGAAAAGAGACGGGCCTGCGAGATAATGCGGCGCATTGCCGCAAGACTTGTGCGCGAGCACGGCACCGAAAGCTTCTATGTCGGAGGTGCGCTCGGATTCGACACGGCGGCCGCCGTCGCGCTCGCCCATCTGAAAAAGGATTTTGCCGAGAGCGGAGAAAAGCCGCCGAAAATAATACTCGTCTGTCCGCATGACGGTCAGGAGAGCCGCTGGAAAGAGAGCGACCAAAAGATTTACCGCTCACTTTTTAACTATTATGATGAGAAAATCTGCCTTGCCGAGCGTTATTACGACGGCTGTATGTTTGCGCGGAACAGATACATGGTCGACCGCGCCGATCTCGTGATCGCCTGCCTTGACAGAGCGCGGCGGACGGGCGGCAGTCTGATGACGGTCGGATACGCCGAGAGAAAGGGCATACCCGTGCTCAATCTGTTCGATGAGATAAAGGCGGGGGGTATTTCATAAATGGCCGAAATAACCGAATACGAGCGGAGAATCGCCGCCGAACACGCCGAAAATCCCGCCGAACTCAAAAAAATGCTCGAAAGAGTCGAGGCGGGAGAGATGCTCGCCTATATCATCGGCGAGTGGTTTTTCTACCGCCGCTATTTCAAAATAAACCGCGACTGTCTTATTCCCCGCCCCGACACCGAACGTGTCGTCGAACTCGCGGCGGATCTTCTCGAAAAAGACGGAACACTCGCCGATCTCTGCGCCGGATGCGGCTGCATAGGTCTGTCACTTCTCGATGAGCGGCCCGACTGCCGCTGCGCTTTGCTTGCCGACATATCGGAGGGCGCGCTTGCCGCCGCCGCCGAAAATGCCGAAAATTTCGGATTTTCTTCTCGTGTCGACATCAAAAAATGCGACATTTTGGTCGAAAATCCGCTCGGAGCCGAGAAGTTCTCGCTGATTGTCTCGAATCCGCCCTATATCCCGACCTCGGTTGTCGACGAAAGCGAAAATCTTGCCGCCGAGCCGCGCGCCGCGCTTGACGGCGGTGCCGACGGTCTGATTTTCTACCGCCGCATTGCGGATGCCTTTGCCGAAAATCTCAAAGACGGCGGCGCATTCATCTTCGAAATCGGCTATGACGAGGCGGACGGCATAAAATCGATTGCCGCCGAAAACGGCTTCGACTGCAAAATTTTCAAAGATTATTCGGGCAACGACCGTGTCGCCCTCTTGAAAAGATAAACAGAGCTTTCCTGCCGATTTTGCGGAAAATTCGCTTTTTTCCTGCTTTTTCCGATTATTTTATGTAATTTACGATTTTAATAATATACGATTTTCAATTACCGAAAGGACTTTTTCAATGAAAACAAATCTTTGCGTGATATTCGGCGGTATGTCCTCCGAATACGAAGTGTCGCTCTCCACCGCACATTCGATTATCTCGAATCTCGACCGCGAAAAATACGATGTGAAGATGCTCGGCATCACAAAAGAGGGAGTATGGTATCTCTATGACGGCTCCCCCGACCTTCTCCCCGACAATCTCTGGTGCCGTGACGAGGCACATCTTACCCGCGCGTCAATACTCCCGTCAAGAGGGGTGAACGCGATTGTCCGCGAATCGGACGGCAAAAAATACCCGATTGACGTCATTTTCCCCGCTGTTCACGGCGAATATGCCGAGGACGGCAGTCTTCAGGGACTGCTCGAACTGTCGGGCATACCCTTTGTCGGATCGGGATGCAAGGCATCGGCGGCGGCAATGGACAAGGCGACGGCCAAAGCGGTAATCTCGCAGACAAACGTAAGACAGGCCGACTGCATCGTCGTATCGGGAGACGAAATCGAATCGGACATCTCGGGCATTCTCGAAAAAGTCGCGGCAAAACTCGGCTATCCGGTATTCGTAAAACCCTCGTCAGCGGGCTCGTCGGTCGGGGTGAGCAAGGTAACATCGGCGGAAAAGCTGGAAGCGGCGCTGAAACTCGCTGCACGCACCGACAAATCGAAGGTGCTTATCGAAAAATTCATCAAGGGCAGAGAGATTGAGGTTGCGGTCATGGGCAATGACTCGCCGCGCGCCTCGGTCTGCGGCGAAATCGATCCCGGCGCCGATTTTTACGATTACGAGACGAAATATCATGCCGACACCGCCTCATATTTCATTCCCGCGCGTCTTGACGAGGATGTCGCCGCCCGTGTGAGAGCATCTGCGCTTGTCGTTTACCGCGCGATCGGCTGCCGCGGACTCTCGCGTGTCGATTTCTTTGTCACGGACGACAATGAAATCATCTTCAACGAGATCAACACCCTGCCCGGCTTCACCTCGATAAGCATGTATCCGAAGCTGTTCATGGCATGCGGCATGACCTATCCGCAGATTCTCGACAGTCTGATAGAACTCGCCAACCGGAAAGGCTGACATATCGAAAACCTGCGGTTTTCGAATTAAGTATATATCGAAAACCTGCGGTTTTCGAATTAAGTATTTGCCTAAATGTCTTACGAC
>CAZHPU010000132.1:0-4770 GCA_964534435.1 uncultured Lachnospiraceae bacterium
TTGGTTAGAGCAACCGGCTCATAACCGGTCGGTCCCGGGTTCAAGTCCCTGAAGGCCCACCAAATTAACAGAAGAAAACGTATTCGGCCCGGTAGCTCAGTTGGTTAGAGCGCTAGCCTGTCACGCTAGAGGTCGTGGGTTCGAGCCCCATCCGGGTCGCCAACGACCGACGCAGCAGCGTCGGTCGCTACTATTTGCCTCTGTAGCTCAGTTGGTAGAGCGAGGGACTGAAAATCCCTGTGTCGTTGGTTCGATTCCGACCGGAGGCACCAATCCCGAAACGGGGTTGATGAGGACTTCGAGACACAGGTCCGACAACCCGCCGAAAGTTGTAAAATGTCGGCATCCGCGGATTTAGCTCATTTGGTAGAGCGCCACCTTGCCAAGGTGGAGGTGGCGGGTTCGAGCCCCGTAATCCGCTCCATAAAAAAGAGAAGTCCATGGCAGACGCACAAAAGAAAAAGCTGTGCCATGCCGTGGGTTTTTTCATAATAAAGCCGAAAATTCGGCGATGGCGCCATAGCCAAGCGGTAAGGCAGAGGTCTGCAAAACCTTTATCCCCGGTCCGATTCCGGGTGGCGCCTCCAAAACGCAAAAAGCACCCTTTACGGGTGCTTTTTGTGTTTTACAGTCATCATCGAAGAGGACGGGTTTCCGCACACGAGGTGTGCGGAAACCGGGACGAATCATTCGGACTGCCGGTGGCAGTCCGAAATTCCGGGTGGCGCCTCCTTGTCATCATCGAAGAGGACGGGTTTCCGCACACGAGGTGTGCGGAACATACTGTTTTTTCTCCGAAAGAATCGCCGAAACTTGCCGAAAATCGGACAAATGCCGACGGGGAGATTATAATTTCCGAAAAAATCGCTTGACTTTTTCGCGGCGGTGTGCTAAAATTACGCGGTAAATAAAATAAACAGACACGATACAAGAGGGCAGAGATGCAATCCGATACGACACGCCCCACTTTGTATCGTTTTTTTGCGCATACAACGGGCGGGCGGGTATGCGCTCTTTTTTTATCGTCGAAACGGAGGCTCATTTGACAGAACAAAAACAAAACGCTTTTCTTGTAACCGAAAAGCCCGCAAAACTCATGCTGAAATATTCGGTACCCTGCGTGATTTCCCTTGTGGTCGGCGCGCTCTATAACATCGTCGATCAGATTTTCATCGCCAATGCCGATTATCTCGGCTCTTACGGAAACGCGGCAAATACCGTCGTTTTCCCCCTGACCGTGCTGGCGCTTGCCTTTGCGGTGATGATCGGCGACGGCTGCTGCGCCTTTGTCAGCATTTCTCTCGGAGCGGGCAAAAAGGAAAATGCCTGCCGCAGTGTCGGAAATTCGATTATTCTCTGTGTTGTCGGCAGTCTTGTACTGACGGCGGTATATCTGATTTTCGCCGATCCGATTCTGACTCTGTTCGGCGGAAAGGTCAATGACGAAACATTTGCCCTTGCCAAAGAATATTTCTTCTGGATTACGCTCGGCATTCCGTTCTATATGTTCGGGCAGGCGATGAACCCGATTATCAGAAGCGACGGAAGCCCCAAATTCGCGATGGCGTCGACTCTCGTCGGTGCTGTCGCCAACATTATTCTCGATCCGCTTTTCATCTATGCTTTTAAGTGGGGGATGACCGGAGCCGCGGTGGCAACCGTTATCGGACAGATTATGACGGCTCTGCTTTCGGTTTGGTATCTTTTTCGCATGAAAGCGATCAAAATCGATAAGAGCGGCTTTAAGTTCGGCGGCAGGCTGATTTTGAGATTTCTTTCGCTCGGCATGACCAGCTTTCTGTCGCAGGTCTCGCTCGTGATTTCAATGGCGGCGGTGCAGAACAGCTGCATGAAATACGGCGCGCTCGATCCTGTTTTCGGACAGACCGAATATGCCCAGATTCCGCTTGCGGTGCTGGGCATCGTGATGAAATTTTTTCAGATTGCCATTTCGGTGTCGGTCGGTTTGGCGGCGGGCTGTATTCCGATTGCGGGCTACAACATCGGAGCGGGGCGGAAAGACCGAGCGAAAACACTTTTCGGCTATCTGCTGACCGCCGAGGCGGTCGTCGGCGGCATTGCCCTCGTTATTGTCGAGTGTTTTCCGCTGCAAATCGCAAATCTGTTCGGCGCGTCGGGCGAAAGCGCCTATTATGCCGAGTTTGCGGTGAAATGCTTCCGCGTTTATCTGTGCATGATGGTTTTGGCAACCGTAAACAAGGGAACTTTCATTTATTTGCAGGCAATCGGAAAGGCGGCGGTGTCTACCGTGATTTCGCTGATACGTGAAATCGTTCTCGGCGTGATTTTGCCGATCGTTCTGCCGATTTTTATGGGACTTGACGGCCTTTTGTGGTCGTTCCCCGCGGCCGATTTTCTGACATTTCTGATTTCGGCGTTCTTTATCCGACGTATTTACAAAGAGCTTGACGGCACAGACGGTTTTTCGCCGAAAAATCGCCGAAAAACCGCCGAAAAACTCCCGTAAATCGGCTGTGACGGCGGACACGGTTCCGACTGAGCTTTTTAATTGTATTTTTCGCGGTATTCTCTCGGAGTGATGCCGGCGTATGCCTTGAAAACACGGGAAAAGTGAGATGCCGACGAAAAACCGAGATAGGATCCGATCGCGGTCAGAGTTTTATCCGAATAGCAGAGGAGACGTTTTGCCTCCTCTGTTTTTTCTTTCAGGATAAAATCGGTGATTTTCTCGCCCGTGTCCTCCCTGAATTTTTTCGACAGATAGGGACGGCTCATATAGAGCGCACCCGCGATATCCTCGACTTTTACGGCGTCCGAAAGATGATGACGGACATAGTTCGCGACTTCCAGCGCGAGTTTGGTGGGCGATTTTCCGCGCCGCAGACTTTCCACACGCTCGGTGTAGTCGATAAGCATACGGTATTGCAGATTGCTTATCTGTCCCGCGCCCGACAGCAGTTCGCACTCTTTAATATACGAATCGCTGATTGTGAATGCGTCGTCGACCGACATTCCTCCGCTTATTGCCGCGCGTGAGGCGAGGGTGGCGGTGACGATAAAGAGATTTTTTCTCTGACGCAGAGGCTCTCCCGCCACAACTCCTCCGCGGACGGCGGGAGCGGTCGCGATCCATTCGCGCAGCGCCGCGCTGTCCCCTTTGCGGATCATATGCAGCAGAATCCGCTCTATATCGTAGGTGTTGTGCTCGGACGGCGGCTGTCGGTTTTCGGGGGCGGCGGAGAGCTTTTCGTCCGCCAGCATCCGCTCCCGACGCCGGGCAAGCTCTTCCTGCTCGCTTTCGCGGATGCCGATGTCTCTCAGCTCGAGCTTTTCGCCGCTCAGCACATAGTTCACCGTACAAAGCATTTGCAGAACGCTCTCAATCGGCATGCGGACAATGCTCCGCATACCGCTTATCAGCGAGTCGGTCTCATCTCCCGACAAATCAAGATCGAAAGCAAGCTCACGCAGCTCCTGATCCGATTCGGCAATCTGGCGTGTCGGCCCGATGACGATTTTTATTTTTCCGCTGTTTACCACTCCGTAATAGTGAAACCGCTCTGTGACACAGTAGCCGACGTGGTCGGCGACGGCGAAAATCTCATCGCGGCAGAGTGTCATCGGATCTTTCGGCAGATAAACGACCGAATGGTAGAATGTCTGCATGCCGTCCTCGAAAATGCGTATCGGTATGCCCGCAAGATTGCCGATTGTCGTGCACAGGTAACCGAGATCGATATATTCCGTAGTATTCCCGCCTTTCCGAATCCGAAAATTTATTTTCGGATTTTCTTAAAATCCGTTACGATTATATCATTAAAATTACAAAAAAGCAAGATTTTGAAAAATATATGTGCTATACTGATAAAGTAAAATGAAGAAAAATATATAAATTCGGTGAATTTATAAAAGAGTATCGGAGGAAACGGAAAATGGCAAAACAAAAGCTTGTAGAACGCAAAATTTTCCGAAGCAGAATAAATTCGGAGAATGTAAAGCCCGCCGAAAAGTGGCTGGGCTATCTTATCGGCCCCGCGGGGGCGCTGCTGCTCAATGCCGTGCTGGCGACATATCTGAACGTATACTACACCGACGTTCTGAATCTGACAGGACTCTGGGGCGGGGCGTTCCTCGTAATATTCCCGATTATCTCGAAGATTATCGACGCGATTACCAATGTCATAATGGGTTATATTATAGACCGCACTCATACGGGCGAGGGAAAGGCGCGCCCCTGGATACTGCTGTCGGCGCCCCTTCTGGCGGTTACCGGCATTCTGCTTTTCACCGTGCCGAACGGCTCGGACACGGTTCGGGCGATTTGGGTAATGGTCAGCTATAATCTGTTCTATTCGTTTGCCTACACGATTTTCAATATGAGCCACAATCTGATGGTTCCGCTGTCCACGCGAAACACCACCGAACGCGGAAGCCTCAGCGTATTCAACCAGATTGCCACGATTATGATGAGCGGCATTCTTGTCGCGCTTGTTTTCCCGATGGTCATCATGCCGATACTCGGCGTGGACAAGGGCAAGTGGATTATGCTCATGAGCCTGCTGTCGATAGCCGCGCTGCCGCTGACGCTTCTCGAATATTATTTCACAAAAGAGAGAGTAACGCTTGAAACCGAGAGCGGCGGGGAAGAGACCGTTCCGTTCGCAAAACAGCTGAAAGCGGTTTTCACCGACAAGTATATGCTCATAATCTATGCCTATTTCCTCATTTACACATTCGGAAGCTGCATAAAAAATCTCAGCCTTGTCTATTTCTGCAACTATGTGCTGG
>CAZHPU010000133.1:0-4706 GCA_964534435.1 uncultured Lachnospiraceae bacterium
TTTTCAAATGTGTACATTTCTTTATTTACGATATCGGTTGTGTCACCAACACCGCTTTCCCGTCCTCTTTCGCTTTCTCCCCCCGACCGCCCTCCTGCCGTCCGCTTTCGCTTTCTCACCCGACATTCCCTATTCCCGTTCAATCACCGCTTTCCCGTCCTCTTTCGCTTTTTCCCCGACCTTCCCTATTCCCGTTCAATCACCCCTTCCCGTCCGTTTTCGCTTCCGCCCCTCCCCCCTCCGAATTTCCCGATTTTCCGCCCCGAAATCGGCTTTTTATGTAAAATTTTGCGATTTTCTATTGATTATTTCGCCGTTTGGGTTTATAATAACCGACAGTTAAAGGGGTTTTCCCCGAAAAAAGGAGATAATAAAATGAAGAAGATTCTTGCGGTTATCCTCGCCGTCTGCCTGATTTCGACGGTCGCAGTCCTCGCATTCTCGGTATCCGCCGAAACCGACAGTGTTATCGAGATCGACGCGTCCACCCCGTCGTCCGACGGTAAAAAAGTCGAAAAATACGGCGACCAGATTCAGATCACCAAAAAATATTTCGCGGTATCATACACCATCCACAGCCTCCCCAAATCGAGCGGTGTCGCAAACGGCGATGTCGCGACATCGGATAACGGCTGCTGCGGCATCCAGTTCAACGACAATGACACGACCGCCGTCGAATACAACACGGGCAGCTCGACAACAAGTGCGAACAGCCACGCATACGTGTTCATCTTCTACTCTCCCGATGTCACTTCGGGCAAGAGCGTATTCGGCGATATGGTATGGTTCGGCCCGTGGTGGGATAACTCGGTCGCAGGCAAGTCAAACTCCCCGATTTCGCTGAGAAATGCCGATGTTGTCGGCAAAGATCTCACAGTCGTCTGCTACGGCTCGTTCGAGAACGGCACGATGAAGATTAAAACCACGATTAACGGCGAGGCCGTAACCTCGTGGAGCAAAAAAGAATTTACCATCGAAAACGCAAAAGGCTATGTGAATTTCGCCACAAAAGTTACCGGACTGTCCGCAACATTCAAGTTCGTGCAGTCGGACAGCGTTCTCGGCGCGGATGCGTTTGAGAAAAAGGCGGACGCAACAACAACCGCACCCGCAACAACAACCGCTCCCGTGACCACAGAGCCCGTGACCACCGCACCCGTAACGACCGAAGCGCCCGTTACGACCGAGCCCGCGACCACCGCTCCCGTATCGACAGAAGCTCCCGTTACAACCGCACCCGTAACGACCGCTCCCGAAACATCGGACGACACACCCAAAACGGGATCTACGGTCGCACTCGTCGCCGCAATCGCGGGTGTATCTCTCGCAGGCGCGATGATTGCCTATAAGAAAAAACATTGATAAAAAATAAATCATAACCGAAAACGGCTCTCCACGGAGAGCCGTTTTTCTACCTCCCACGTTTGTTCTTTTGGGCAAAATAATGAATATTTCGGCAAAATCGCACCGCCGTCTTGCATATTTTGCGAAAAAGACTATAATGTTTTTACGGTCAAACCGAATGCGGTCAAACCGAAAAAAGTAAAATATCGAATGAAAGGACTTGTCAAAAATGAAAAACATCAAAAAAATCATCTCGCTCATTCTCATAATCGCGACCGTTGCGGCGTTTTGCTCGCTGTCGGCATCGGCAGACGACTACGGCGACGGCGTAATCGTCGAAGTTGACGCATCCTGCCCCGAGGGACAGACAAGCGGTGCCTTCACCGAAAGCTTTTTCATCGAAAAGAAATATTTCGCGGTATCCTACACCCTCTACGGTCTGCCTCAAACCGCAGGCGTGTGGGGAGATAACGGCTGCTGCGGAATCCAGTTCGATAACTACGAATCGGCATCTCAGGCATACGTTTTCATCTGCTACAACGGCAATCAGGGCACCGGCGTTATGGACTTCCAGAATAAAGTCTGGTTCGGCCCGTGGTGGAACAACAGCTGCCCCGCAGGCGCGTATAACGTCTGGCTCGACTATGATCCCGCGGTTGTCTGCGATCAGGATATGACGATAGTCTGCTACGGATCGTTCATCGACGACACACTCACGATAAAAACCGAAATCAACGGCGAACCGGTCAACTCGTGGGGACTCGAAGAATTCTCGATTGAGGGCGCGCTCGGCTATGTCGACGCCGCAACCAAGGTATCCGGCCTTAACGCGAAATTCAAATTCGTCGAATCGGACAGCCCTCTTGATGCCGACGTATTTGTAAACGGCGGCAAAACCGCTCCCGTAACCACCGAAAACACCGAAACCGAAGCTCCGACTACCACCGAAACACCCGTAACCGAAGCTCCCACAACAACAGACGCTCCCGCCAAAACCGATGCACCCGCCGAAACAACGGTTGTAACCGAGAATAACGGCAAGGTCACCGAGCCCGAATCGAATGAATCAAACAATATCGGACTCATTATCGGCATCGTTGCGGCTGTTGTGATTGTCGCGGCGGCGGTAATCTTCTTCGTCATTAAGAAAAAGCGGAAATAAACATAAATAAAAACGGCTCTCGACAGAGAGCCGTTTTTATTTGACGCTTTTTTTAATTCGTAATTCGTAATTCGTAATTCGGAATTATATACATTTCCCGATTCCGCATTCCCAATTCCGCATTCCGCATTCCGCATTCCGCATTCCCAATTCCGCATTCCGCATTCCGCATTCCGCATTCCGCATTCCCAATTCCGCATTCCGCATTCCGCATTTTTGTGCATATTTCGGACACACTCGTGAGATATTCCGTCAACCGATACAAATTCGCGGCTTGATTTTTGTGCGGTTTTTGAGCATAATAAGCAGATTTTCGACATACTGCACAAATAACGGGAATGTGTCTTGACTGTTTCGGACATATGAATTATAATTAAACCAGTAAATAGGGGCAGAAGCCCCGAAGAAAGGAAAGAATTATGAAAAAGATTATCTCGCTCATTCTCGTGATCTCGATGATCGCCGCATTCGGCGCTCTGTCGGTATCTGCCGATGACATCACCACACTCGACGCTTCCACACTCTCGGAAGACGGCTCTAAAAAGGAAAACTGGGGCGAAAAGATTTACATCGAAAAGAAGTATTTCGCAGTTTCCTACACCATTCACGACCTGCCCGCAACCGCGGGACTCGCTGCCGATAACGGCTGCTGCGGCATCCAGTTCAACGATGACGACAATACCAGCCACGGCTACGCGTTCATCTGCTACAACCCCAACAGCGCAAACGGAAACTGCGATTTCCAGAACAAAGTATGGTTCGGCCCCTGGTGGGATCAGACGCCCTGCGGCAAGGCAAACAAATGGGTAGACCTTAACGCCGATACAGTAGTAGGCAAAGACCTCACAGTCGTTTGCTACGGCACATTCGAGAACGCAACTCTCAAAGTTAAGACAGTAATCAACGGCGAGGCCGTTCAGTCTTGGGGCGCCGACGAATTCACAATGGAAAACGCAACAGGCTGCGTTAATTTCGCAACAAAAGTAACAAATCTGTCCGCTACTTTCAAGTTCACAGAATCGGACAGCCCTCTCGGAGCAGACGCGTTTGACGCAAAAGAAGCTCCCAAGACCGGCTCGACAGTCGCAATCGTAGCGGCAATCGCCGTTATCTCGCTCGCGGGCACAATGGTAGCATCCAAGAAGCACTGATAAATAACTCTTTTCATGAATTGAAAAAACTCCATCCGGAAACGGATGGAGTTCTTTTTTTCGAAAAGCAGATTGTTCTTTGCCGAAAGATAAGCTGTTTATGCTCTGCCGAAACGCAGACTTTTTTCGATTTTCGGAGAGCTTTTTATCGAAAGATAGGTGATTTTTTATCATAACCGCCCTTTTTTATTGAAAGAAGAATTTAATCTCATCGAGTGGCAGTATGTTTTACCCATACGCTTGCAAGTTGCTCTTTCCTTCCGTACGGCAGCTTTTTCCCACAACCGAGATTTTCGGGGGTTGATTTTACTATTCGATTTATCAATAAACGGCAATCTCCTGCCGTCAGCTTACAAGTTGCTCTTCCCTTCCGTATGGCAGCTTTGTTCCCACAGCCGAGATTTTTGGAGGTTGATTTCACCATTCGATTTATCAATAAACGGCGATCTCCTGCCGTCAGCTTACAAGTTGCTCTTCCCATCCGTATAGCAGCTTTTTTCCCACAACCGCGATTTTTTGGGGGTTGATTTTACCGTTCGATTTATCAATAAACGGCAATCTACCGCCGTCAGCTTGACAGAATGTTTTCCTCTTGTTTTTGATTTAATCATTTACGAGTGAAGAGCTTCCACCCAAAGAAGCAACACGGCAACCCGTCTTGTATGCACCTACAAAAAATATATTACTTGTTAATTATTTAACGTTATAGTTTTTGCTTTCAATTTATCTCATCATCGCACACGAGTTGCAAATTCAATGTCGCTTTCCTTTTATATATACGCTTTTCCCTGCTCTTTTACACTTGCGTTGAACAAATCATTTCCGATTGTTTCACGTGAAACATTGAGCTTATAAATTCTCGTATCCATTTTAATATAAATTGTTTCACGTGAAACATCGGATTGTAAACTTATACATAACTTAATATAGCGAGTGTTTCACGTGAAACATTTTGCCGAACAGCTTTTTCGGTGTTTCACGTGAAAGATTCTAAAATAAACAGCTTAATAAATATTTGCGCGATATGGCATATAACTATTGATTTAGGC
>CAZHPU010000134.1:0-4685 GCA_964534435.1 uncultured Lachnospiraceae bacterium
ACCGTGCAGACCATCGGTCACGACAAGCTGAACATGCTTCGCCACGTGCTCTTTTTCAAAGGTCCCGAGGGCGTGCGCGAGCATATGAAAAAGCACGCGGCGATTCTGCGCCCCAAGTTTGAGGCGTTTGAGGATGCCTTCGAAAAGGATCTCGAAGGCTGCGGAGTCGCGAAATGGTCGAAGCCGCGCGGAGGATATTTCATCAGCTTTGATATGCAGATAGGCTCGGCAAAACGGGTGTGGAATCTTATGAACGAGTGCGGCGTGCGCATGACGAATGTCGGCGCAACCTTCCCGTACGGCATCGATCCGAGCGATTCCAATCTCCGTATAGCGCCCTCTTATCCGCCTGTCGAGGAAATCAGGACAGCGGCGAAAGTGCTCATCTGCTGTGCGAAAATCGCGGCTCTCGAAGAAATACTCGGTTCTGAAGCTTCTGCCGCCGTTTAAGGCGAGTTTATGAATTTATCGATTTTTCGATAAACCGAAAGGACAATTTTCAGTTTATGGTCACATATAATGCCGGATCTGCCGACGTAATCGTCGTCGGCGCGGGGCATGCCGGAATAGAGGCGGCGCTCGCCTGCGCAAGACTCGGACTCGATACCCTGCTTTTCACTCTTTCGCTCGATGCGGTCGGCAATATGCCCTGCAATCCCGCAATAGGCGGTACCGGCAAAGGTCAGCTTGTATACGAAATAGACGCGCTCGGCGGAGAAATGGGATATGCCGCCGACAAGGTTACGATTCAGTCGCGTATTCTCAATCCCGGCAAGGGTGCGGCGGTTAGGTCAAAGCGGGTTCAGGCAGACCGTGCCGCATACCGCACCTATATGAAAAAACTGCTCGAAAATACCGAAAATCTGCGGCTGCGTCAGGCGCAGGTTGTCGCCGTCAATTTCAGAGATGATGCCGACGGCAAAAAAACGGCGGTCGGAGTGACGACCGCGTACGGCGGAATATTCGACTCGAAGGCGGTAATTATCGCCACGGGAACATATCTCGCCAGCAGAACAATCACGGGCGAGGCGATTGAAATCGCGGGACCCGACGGAATGACATCGGCGGGACGGCTGTCCGAAAGCCTTGCCGAGGCCGGGCTTCGGCTTATGCGCTTCAAAACGGGGACTCCTCCGCGCATACACGCCGATTCGATCGATTTTTCAAAGCTCGATGTACAGCACGGAGATGACGATGCTCTGCCGTTTTCATCGCGTACACCCGAAAACGCTTTTGCCGGTGTCAAACAGATTGACTGCCATATAGCCTACACAAACGAAAAAACACACGAAATCATAAGACAAAATCTCGGCCGTTCGCCGCTTTATTCGGGAGTTATTCACGGAACGGGACCGAGATACTGCCCGTCAATCGAGGATAAAGTCGTAAGATTTGCCGACAAGACAAGACATCAGCTTTTCGTCGAGCCGTGCGGCGCCGATACGAAAGAGATGTATCTTCAGGGATTTTCGTCAAGTCTGCCCGAAGAGGTGCAGACCGAAATGCTCCATTCGATTGTCGGATTCGAGAACGCCCGCATCATGCGTACCGCCTACGCGATAGAATATGACTGCGCCGATCCCACACAGATGAACGCCACGCTTGAATTTAAGGATTTCCGCTCGCTTTTCGGAGCGGGACAGTTCAACGGAACATCGGGCTATGAAGAAGCGGCGGCGCAGGGGCTGATCGCGGGAATAAACGCGGCAATGAAGATTAAAGGCGAGCCGCCCGTCGCGCTGACACGAGACAGCTCTTATATAGGAACGCTAATAGACGATCTCGTAACCAAAGGAACATCCGAGCCCTACCGCATTATGACCAGCCGAAGCGAATACCGCCTTCTTTTGAGGCAGGACAACGCCGATGCCCGTCTTACTCCGATCGGACACCGTGTCGGGCTTGTCGATGATGAAAGATATGCGAAATTTCTCGAAAAGCAGGAAACAATCCGCTCGGAAACAGAACGTGCCGAACATACCTTCTTTTCTCCGTCGCAGATAAACGGCCTGCTTGCGTCAAAAGGACTCGACGCCGCATCGGGCGGGGTAAGACTTGCCGATCTTCTGCGCAGACCGCAGATACACTGGAAAGACCTTGACGAAATCGATGTCACCCGCAGCCCGATGGCGACAGCCGCCGTAGGCAGATGCGTGGAAACCGGGCTGAAATACGAGGGATACATAAAGCGCGAACTCGCCGAAGTCGAAAGAAACGCAAAGCTCGAATCGAAAATCATACCGCAGGATGTCGACTATACGAAAATCGAAGGGCTGCGCCTTGAAGCAAGGCAGAAACTGTCGAAAATGCGTCCGATAAACGTCGGACAGGCATCAAGAATTTCGGGCGTGTCGCCTGCCGATATATCGGTTCTGCTCGTTTTTCTCGCATCAAAAGGAAAATAACCTTACAAATACAAATTCAAAATGGAGATAATACCGCCGTATGTCATCATTTACCGACAGATTTACCGCTGCCGCATCAAAATATAATGTGGAATGTCCGCCGAACGCCGCCGAAAAATTTGAAATTCTGGCAGGCGAACTTTTGTCGGCAGGCGAAAAGATGAATCTGACGGCAATAACCGATGAGGACGGGATTATCCTGCGCCATTTTATCGACTGCATGACCGCACTTCCGTACATAAAACAAACTGCCGTGTCGCTTGCCGATGTCGGCTGCGGCGGCGGTTTTCCGACTCTGCCGATTGCCGTCTGCCGTCCCGATATAAAAATAACCGCAATCGACTCGACAGCGAAAAAACTCACATTTGTTGATGAAATGGCAAAAAAACTGTCGCTGAGCGTCGAGACAAAGGCGGTACGTGCCGAAGAATACGGAAAATCGGACGGCCGCGCGGCGTTTGACACGGTTATATCGCGTGCCGTCGCAAGGATGAACATCCTCTGCGAGTTCTGCCTGCCGCTGGTCGCCAAAAACGGCAGATTTATCGCGATGAAAGGCTCGGACGGACAAAATGAACTGAGAGAGGCCGAAAAAGCGGTAAAAACGCTCGGCGGAGAGATAACCGAAGTTCACGACTTTACACTCGGCGATGCGGGCGGACGCACGGTAATCGTTATCGATAAAATAAGCAAAACGCCCGATATTTATCCGCGTCCCTACGCGAAAATCAAAAGCCGACCGCTGTGAGAGGCGGCCGCAAAATCATAAGACCGAAATTATAAGCAGAAAATAAATACAATAAAAAGGAGAAATCATTATGGGAAACAAAACAGTCATAGGCGTTATCGGCTGCGGACGTATAGCCGAGGGCGCGCATTTCCCCGCATTTGCCGGAATCGATAAGATTCACATCAAGTATGCCTGCGATCTTATCGAATCGAAGGCGGCGGCAATGAAAGAAAGATATCCGGAAATCGAGAAAGTCACGACCGACTATCACGAAGTACTCGCCGATCCCGAAGTAAAGGCGGTTTGGGTGCTTACCCCGAACTATGCCCACTATACGGTTACAATGGACGCTCTCCGTGCGGGCAAGCATGTTTTCTGCGAGAAGCCGATTACCGTCAACTATGCTCTTTCGTGCGAAATGGCGGAAGAAGCCGACAAACGCGGCCTTATGCTGAACATCGGTGTCTGCAACCGTTATCACAAATCGGTTGAGATGCTCGAAGAGATGAACCGCGAGGGCAAATTCGGAAAAATCTATCATGTCTACTGCTCGTTCCGCGCATTCAGAAGCATACCCGGACTCGGCGGCCCGTTCACCACAAAATCGCAGTCGGGCGGCGGCGTTCTGATCGACTGGGGCGTACACTATCTCGATCTTATCCTTTACATTCTCGGCGGAGTCAAGCTCAAAACGGTTACATGCGACAGTTACAGCGAGATTGCGAAAGATATGAAAGAATACAGATGCGGCGGAATGTGGGCGGCCGACACAGCTGATATCGAAAACGGCACAAACGATGTCGAGGATATGATTACAGGCTATATCCGCACAGATAAGGCAAGCATTTCGTTCAACGGCTCATGGGCAGAGAATAATAAAGAGGGCGGCGACTTCATCGATTTTCTCGGTGACAAAGGCGGCGCAAGACTCGATTACTGCGGTCATTTCAGATTCTTCGACGGTAAAACGCTCGAAACAATCACACCCGAATACGAAATTCCGGATATGTATCGCTGCGAAGACGAGGCGTTTATCGATTCGGTAAACAGCGGAGTAAAGACCAAGAGCCACATCGACAATATTCTCGAGAGCGCGAAACTGCTTGACTATCTCTACCGCTCTGCGGCAATATCCGAAGAAATCAAGCTGTAAAAAACCGCTTTTGCGTGATAATCTTTTTGATTTGTAAGGAGAGTTCCGAATGGACGGATTAAAACTGACCGAATATCTGAAAAACGCGAGATTTCCCGCGGATAAAGCGCCGCTTGTGGCTTTTCTCGGCGACAGCGTCACGCACGGAGCATTTGAATGTATTCCCGACGACTGCGAATACGATTTCGATGCCGTCTATCACAGACAGTTCGCGCGCGAGATGACCAAATTCAACAAATGGATTCCCGTAAATATCATAAACGCCGGTATCGCGGGTGACACGGCGCACGGCGCGCTGTCGCGCATTGACAGAGATGTCATTTCGAGACATCCCGATTTGTGCGTTGTGAATTTCGCGCTCAACGATGTAAACGGAAGTCTTGAAGATTATGTTTCG
>CAZHPU010000135.1:0-4651 GCA_964534435.1 uncultured Lachnospiraceae bacterium
AGATCGGCGGTGCCGATCATGAAGTCGGTGTGAATCATCGAGTCGTTGATGCCCTTGTCGTGAAGTTCGTCGTTCGTGTACTTTTCGTAATCTTTGATGCAGTTGGTAAATCCTGCGCCGAGCGCGAGATGGCAGGCGGCGTTTTCATCGAAAAGCGTGTTGTAGAAGAGCAGCCCCGTGCGGTTGATCGGGCTTTCGTAGGGAACAAGCGCACATTCGCCGAGATAGGCGGCGCCATCGTCCATCGAAATCATCTTTTTCAGCAGTTCCTCGCCTTTTTCGGCGTGAACCTCGACCGCCTTGCCGCCCTCGAAGCGTACCGAGAAATTCTCGATAAGCTCACCGCGGTAGGACAGCGGCTTTGACGCGTATACGATGCCTTCGGCCTCACCGCGCATCGGAGAGGTGAATACCTCCTCGGACGGGATGTTCGGATTGAAGAATACGCCGCTCATGGTGTACTCGCCGCCGCCCGCGAACAGTCCGTCGTCAATCAGTCCGACCGTGAAATCGGTGCCGTTTTCGCTTGTGTAGTGCAGCTTTTTGATGTGAAGCGAGTTGAGATATTCGTAGCGGTGCTTGAGATCGGCATTGTGTTTATCCCATTCGGCAATCGGATCGAGTGCCGCGGCACCGTCGTCCATCGATTCGAGCGCGCGGGAAGTGTAGAGAATCGCCTGCCAGAGCTTTTCGACAGCCGCGGAGGTGCGCAGTTCGGGGAATACCTTCTTTGCCCATGCTTTGCCGGGCACTGCGGCGATTACCCACTGATATTTGTTGTCCATCGCCTGACGGATCGGCTTTATAATCTTGTATCTTGCCTGATTTGCCTTCGCGATTTTCGTCTGATTGATGCCCTTGAGTCCGTCGGGATCGGACGATTCGAGATAAATCATCACGGGGAGCGTTTCGGCGCGCTGTTTCAGTTTGGCGACCTCCCAGTCGAGCATGCGGTTCATGATTTTCTGCGAACGGTAGCGGGTGTTGATTTTCGCGAGCGGTTCGTAGCTCCACTCGACCACAACTGTTGCCGCGCCTGCCTTGTAACATTCCTCAACGACCATCTGTACGAATTCGGGCTGATCGAGATCGGCGTAAACGTTGACCTCCTGCCCCTTTACGACATTGCCGCCGCAGCAGGCAATGAGCTTTGCGTAATTTCTCAGAATAGATTTTTTCATCTGCTTTATCTCCTGTCGGTAAATCTTGTTTTATAATCTTTCACTTTTCGTAATATTAGCACTTTTGTCTGTAATTGTCAATAAAAAAGCGAAAAACAGCCGCTTTTCGGCTGTTTTTCGTGATTTTATATTTTTTTCGGCAGACATTTCGGGCAAGTTCTGTATATATTTTCCGCATCTCATATCCCCCGATGCAGCTTGCCCCCGCGGCATCCGTATCCTCTATCCGATAAATTCGGATTTCGCCTTTTCAAGCTCGTCCAAGAAAAGTCTGTCGGTTTCCGACAGCCGCAGATCCTCACGGTAAATCAGCACATCAAGATAGCGGCGGCTGTTTTCGGGACATTCGCGCTGCACGAGATGGTATCTCGCGAGCATCGCATCGGGAATCGGCGACACCCACATATAGGTTTCGCGGTTGTTGACCAAAAGATCGAACTGACTGCCCCGCTCGAAAACGAAAATACGGCGGCTCGAATATTCGGGAAGCTCGCTCTTTTTCAGATCGAGCGCCGAAATCGAGGGTACGTACGGATCGGCGTGCGCGATCTCGACCAGATTTTTGAGATCGGCAACCGCGATTTTCTCTTTCGACGCGAGCGGCCCGTTTTCGCTCATGACAAGACAGTAGTGAAATTCGGCAATAACTTTGCTCTTTAACCCCTTTGATGCCATCATATCTTTGTAATATTTGTCATAATTTTCGGCATATCTCACAATTCCGAGCCGATATTCGCCGTCGACGACATTCTGCACCGTGCGCATCGAGTTTGTTTCCTTGTAGAAAAGCTCGGCGTCTGTGTCGGGCCCGATAAGCGCCGAAAATCTCGTAAACGCCGCCGAAATGTAGCTTGCTCTCGGAACCGAAATCGAAAAGCGGATTTTGTCGGCTTTCTTTTTTCCGAGCGTCCTTTCAAGCTCGTCAACCCGGTCGAGCACCGATTTCGCCGATTTTATGAAAAGTTCGCCGTCGGGAGTGAAAGATACGCCCTTTGCGCTGCGAACGAAAAGCTTCGTGCCGAGCGAATCTCCAAGCTCTTTTATCGCGCGGCTGAGCGCCGACTGTCCGACATAGAGATTTTCGGCGGCTTTGTTTATCGATTTCGCGTTCGCCACCTCAACGGCGTATTTCATGTGCAAGAGATTCATGGCTTTCCTCCCGATTTTGTGCACCGCCCGATCTTTCGCGAACGGTCGAACCTTTTGAAAAAGCGCAGAGTGTTAACTCTGCGCTTTTTCATTATAATCTTATAAATCTTATAAATCTGCGGCAGAGCCGCGATTTTTTATTCGCCTGCTGTGGTAACGGGTGTAGCGGCGGTGGTTACGGCAGCTGTTGTCTCAACATAGGTGGGATCGGCTGTAACGATAACCTTAACCTGAGCCTTCTTGCCGCCGAGACCTTCGGTCATATCGCCGATGAAGCCGTACTGGGACTTCTTTTCCTTGGCGGGATCATAGTCGGTGCAGGACCATGTTACCGGGCAGAGAACGAGTTCGCAGTAGCCGCCCTCGAATTCGGCGTAATCCTCTGCGCCGAGCGAGCGAACGGTGAAGTTCTCGACTTCGCAGCCTGCGTTCCAAGAACGGTAGCCGGCAACGCCCTGTTTGAGCGATGCGTCGATTTCGCCTGTGTAAATCGCATTGCCGTCGATCTTTACAACGTATTTGTCGTTGTAAACGATAACTTCCATCTGGTAGGTGCTGCCCTCATGATCGAATTCCTCGTCATGTTCGCCGTGCCAAGAGCCGTCTGCTCTGCCTATCGTGAGCTTGCCCTTGCCTTCGTCGGTGCCTGCCACAAGACCGATGAACTGACCTGTGTAGCCGTCGCCCGATGTGCCTGTGAAGTCGGAGCCGCGGAGAACGAGACCGCAGTTGCCGGTGAATCCGTCAAGCAGTGTGATTGTAGCCGATACGGCGTAGTTTACGTAAACATCGCTGTTTGATGCCCAGGGAGCATCGGTGATTGCCATGTATGCGGTATCGGTTGTGCCTGCGTATGTGGCTTTGTTCGACTCGATTGTGATTGTTTCGTGGGGATCATAGAGTGTCCACTTGTCACCCGATGAGAAATCGTCCGAGAAGAGCTCGCTCGATGTGTCGGTGTTCGATGCGGGAACATATACATAGAGTTCTTTGGGGAGCTTTGCGATAACATCTTCGATAGATGTGCCGGTAGCTACCGTGATGCCTTCGACAGACTCAACGTTGAAATCGGAAACGACTTTCTGGTTAACCGATTTGGTGTTGTTGTTCTTCTTTTTGCCTGTGGTTTCGCCTGCCGTTGTAACGGAGGGAGCTTCGGTGACATCACCGCCTGCGGCGGTTGTCACTTCGGTCTGTCCGCCCGAGCATGCGGCAAGAGATGCCGCCATTACGAGCACGAGAAGAAGAGAAATAATCTTTTTCATTTTCTTACCATCCTTTTTTTAGTTTTCGGGCAGGCGGACGCCATGCGCCCGTATGCCTCCGCTGTCGGCGAAATCCGCCCTTTTTCGCGGCGGCTCTACCCGACATCCGCGTAAATTATAGCATTGTTTTCGGAAATTTGCAAGCATTTCGCAAGAGATTTTACGGTATGATTTTTTATTCGTAACAATATACAAACCGACGATGATGTTTTTGTACAGTTCTACAACAAATCAAACCGCAGGTTTCGGGTTATTCCCTCCGCCGACCTGCGGTCGGCACCTCCCCTTATGGGGGGGGAGGCTTAGGGAGAGAGCTGTGTTTTTCGACTTTATCTTATCCGAAAGGCTCCCACCGATAAAGGGAGCTGTCAAAACCAAGCCGACAAGTCGGTTTGATTACTCGACCGACCGAAGGATTGACTTTTCCGCATAAAATCAATTATCCAAGCCAAAACCTGCGGTTTTCGGGTTTTATGTGCCTATATCCCAAGCGGGCATTTGACGTTTTCGACGCAGTCGAAATGAACTGCGGTACAGTTCAAGTCAAATGTTTAAGCCAAATCGGCTTTGCCGATTTGGGTTTTTCTTTCGAACAGCAGACATTTCGCCCTTGTCAGCCGTGTAGGGAAGGAAATTTTTTCCCCGCCGAAAAGATCGGTAAAATCCTTCTCCCCTCTGTCGGCGAAATCGTATTCGCCGTCATCGGGCGCGTAGAGCATAATGTATTTTTCCCCGCGGTAGACAACCGCATTTCGCTTTACGGGAAGATCGCATCCGCTCTTTTCGAGCCATTCTCTCAGCCCGTCTGCGGTGATCTTCGCCGCATCGTCGGCGACAAGCACTTTTGCGCTCATATTTTCGGCGGCCGCCCTCCCGATGCACCGCTTCATAAGTGCGGTTTCGGCGGGCTCGATGAAAATGCAGGCTCTGTATCGACTGTATACATCGTCAAAATCGCCCGCAAGATAAAAATCGTAGGGCGCGCCGCAAAGTCCGAGCTCGCGGATGCATTTCGTCACAAATCCCGATCCCGCCGTGCCGTCCGCGAGCATTGCC
>CAZHPU010000136.1:0-4642 GCA_964534435.1 uncultured Lachnospiraceae bacterium
GCTCGAAAACAGGAGTTGTCGGCTATTTCATCTGCTCGATGCTCTACGGCCTGTTCGGCTCGGCGGCATATCTCATCCCCGCGGGACTTCTCTATCTCGCGCTGGTTTGGCGCAGATCGGTGCAGTCGGGAACGGCAAGGGCGAAAATAATTTTTGTCGGCGTCTTCATTCTCGCCTCATCGACTCTCTTCTATCTTCTGCTGACCGTCGGCAGATACAAAATCGCCCCCTTTTACAATGTCGCCGAAATGTGGAAGCTGAGCATTCCCACCCCCGAACGTGACGCATATAACCGCGGCGGAGTTTTGGGCGCGCTCATCGGCGGTCTGCTCTATGTCATGCTGAAAAATATCGCGTGGGTGCTGGCGGCGCTGATGCTTGTCGGCTCGCTGCTCATTCTGACCGAAATCACGCCCGCGAAAATCGGCAGGGCGATTATGACGCTTATCGGCAAAATCAGGGTGAAAATCGGCGAAATCAAGGCAAAACGCGCCGAAAAGCGTGAAACGGAAGCGGCATACGCCGATGACAGACGCCGAATCAACGAAGCGAAAGCGGTCGGCAAACGTGCCCGCGAGCTGGAAAACGCGGACGGCGCGGACGGCGCGGACAAAGCTGCCGACGGCGGAAAGCACGGAATAAAACTCTTCCCCGACGAAAACGGCAGCATCGAGGGCGGCGGAAAAGCCGAAAAATCGGTCGGCATTTCGCCGATAAAATACGATGAAATCGAGGGCAGCGGTTCGGCTGCCGATCCGAAGCTCTCGAAAACGCTTCCCCCGAAGCTCGAAGAGGGAGCAAGGCAGGCGGAGCTTGCCGCCGCCGCGAAGGCGCCGAAAATTCCCTACGATCCGAATCCCTACGCGGTGCGCTCGGAAAGCACGGGAGATGTGCAGACGGCGGAAGCCGAATTTTCGAGCGGAAGTTCCGCCCCCGACGGAAGTTCGGCCCCCGGCGGAAGTTCGGCTATGGACGAAAGTTCGGCAGAGCCTGCGGATAAAACCGCATCCGCAGACGGAGCGGCAAATCCCGAACTCATCGATCTGCTCTTCGGCGGCACAGCTGCGGCATCGGCCGACAAAAAGACCGCCGACGCCGAAAAATCCGCCGACATTTCGACCGAAAAGAGCGAAATGGGCGAAAAATCCGAAAATTCGGGCAAAAGCGGCGCGTCCGACATCAAATTCGAGGACATCGCCGATCTTCAGAAGTCGGACGAGAACGATCACGCGCTCACCGATCCCGATCTTGCCGATCCCGACGAACTGATTGAAAAGCACAAACACGAATACAAATTCCCGCCGCTCACCCTGCTCAAAAAGGACACGGGCGGGCTCAACGCCGACCATTCGGAAGAGCTTAAAGCCAACGGCGTCAAGCTGGTATCGGCGCTCGAATCGTTCAAGGTAAAAACCAAAATCACATCGATTTCACGCGGCCCGACAATCACGCGCTACGAACTTCTCCCCGATCAGGGAGTGAGAGTGCGCGCAATCGCGAATCTTGTCGACGACATTGCGCTGAATCTCGAAACATCGGGCGTGCGAATCGAGGCGCCCATTCCGGGCAAGCCCGCCGTCGGCATCGAGGTGCCGAACAGAGTACGCGAAACGGTATATCTGCGCGATCTGCTCGAAAATCCGAAATTCGGTCAGGCGGGCTCGAAAGTCACCGCCGCGCTCGGCATGGACGTCGCAGGCGATCCGATTTTCGTCGACATCGCGAAAATGCCCCACCTTCTCATCGCGGGAACCACGGGTTCGGGTAAATCGGTCTGCATCAACTCGCTGATCACCTCCCTGCTCTTCCGCGCGACTCCCGACGAGGTCAAACTCATTCTCATCGATCCGAAAAAGGTCGAACTCGGAGTCTACAACAAGCTGCCGCATCTGCTCGTTCCGGTCGTAACCAACCCGAAAAAGGCGGCGGGCGCGCTGACATGGGCGGTCGGCGAGATGGAAAAACGCTACGAAATGATTGAAGAAGCGGGCGTGCGCGACATCAAAGGCTACAACAAGATGGTCGACGAGACAGGTGTGGGCGAAAAAATCCCCTCAATCATCATCGTAATCGACGAGCTTGCCGATCTTATGATGAGCACCCCCGACACGGTCGAGGAATCGATCTGCCGCATCGCGCAGAAAGCGAGAGCGGCGGGCATGCACCTGATAATCGGTACACAGCGTCCGTCTGTCGATGTCATCACAGGTCTTATCAAGGCGAACATTCCGTCGCGAATCGCCTTCACCGTGCGTTCGAATGTCGACTCGCGTACGATTATCGACATCGCGGGAGCCGAAAAGCTGATCGGACAGGGCGATATGCTCTATGCCCCGGTCGGCGCGATGAAGCCTATCCGCGTTCAGGGCGCGTTTGTGTCCGACCGTGAGGTCGAGGCAATCTGTGATTTCATCAGAGAGAGCAGCGGAGAGGGCGAATACGATCAGCGCGCGATTGACGAAATCCGCGAAAAAGAGGCCGAATGTGAAGAAATCGGCAAGAAAAAGAGCGCGTTCGGCTCTGCCGACGATGACGGCGAGGTCGATCCCAAATTTATGGAATGTGTCCGTGTCGCCGTCGAGAGCGGAAAAATCTCGACATCTCTGCTCCAGCGCAGAATGGGACTCGGCTACGGCAGAGCGGCGAAAATCATCGACCGCATGACCGAAATGGGCATCGTATCGGCGCCCGACGGTCAGAAGCCGCGAAACGTGCTGATTTCGATGTCCGAATATCAGGAAATGATCATGCACGGCGAGGAAAAGAACTGACGGCGGCGTAAAATCCGCCGAAAAAAAGCGAAAGGGGGCACGTTTATGCAGATTACATCACGCGATCTCGACAGAAAGCTGAAAAGCGGTTTTGTCGACGGAATCTATCTTTTCTACGGCGACGAGCCCTATCTCAAAGACTATTATCTGCGCAAATTCAGGGAGGCGGTCTGTCCCGATCCCGACTTTGCCGCATTCAACCACATAAAAATCGAGGACGGCGACCTCGCGCGCCTCTTTTCCGAGCTTGACGGCTCTCCCCTTTTCGGAGGGGCGCGGCTTATCGAGTTCAGGGGCGCAGATTTCGGCAAAATGCAGACCGAAAAGGGCGACAAAGCCGAAAAATCCGAAAAGAGCGGCAGATCGGGAAAAGGCGAAAAGGGCGAAAAGTCGGAAAAATCCGACAAAACCGACAAGCTGAAATATTTCTGCGAAAATCTCAAAGCGGCCGACGGTCTTTGCGTCATAATCGACGCCGCCCCGTCAGAGCTGCCCGAAGGAACGCCGAAAAAGCCGTCGGCGGTGCTTACCGCGCTGACGGCGGCCACCGAAGCGGTAAAATTCGAGCGGCAGACGCCCGCCAAACTCGCGCTCTGGGCAGAACGGCATTTCGCGGCGAACGGCGTAAAAGCCGATGACGAGGTCTGCCGATACATCATCGACTACTGCTCGCCCGATATGTACATTCTGTCGGGCGAAATCGAGAAGCTGTCGGCATACGCGAAATCGCAGAACATCGGAAAAATCACGAGAGAAACGGTCGGCGAGGTCGCATCCCCGAACAGAGTTTTCGGGGCATTTGACTTCTCGAACGCGATAATCGCGGGCGACAAAAAGACGGCTCTCGCCGCGCTCGCGGGAATGAAACTCAGAAAAGAGCCGCCCGAACGCATACTCGCGACCATCTCCAAAATCACGAGTGAGCTGCTCGCGGTGCGCACGCTCTCGGACAAGGGGGTAGCGCGGCAGGACATCGGGAAAATTCTCGGAATCGCCGACTATCCGCTCGGTCTGCGGATAAACGCGGCGGCAAAATCGACGCCCGAAGCGCTGAAAGCGGCAGCCGACGCGGTCGGAGAGGCCGACAAAAAGATGAAAACGACATCGCTGTCCGGCTATCTTTTAATCGAGCAGCTCATTCTGCTCGGCAGATAGGCGGCACCGATATAACCGATATATAACAGATATATAATATGAAGGAAAAAATCAAAATCGGCCGCGTGGTCGTGGTCGAGGGAAGATACGACAAAATCAAGCTCGACTCGATTATCGAGGCGACAATCATCACAACCGACGGTTTCGGCATCTTCAAAGATAAAGAAAAGCAAGCCTTTCTGCGGCGGGTAGCCGAAGAAAGGGGGATTTTGACGGCGACCGACAGCGACGGCGCAGGGCTTGTCATACGCGGATTTTTAAGTTCGATTATCCCGAAAGACAAAATCGCGCATCTGCTCATTCCGCCGACACCCGGCAAAGAGCCGCGCAAAAAATCGCCCTCCAAAGAGGGCACGCTCGGAGTCGAGGGAATCGATGCCGACATTCTGCGGCGGCTGTTCGAGCCGTTCGCCGATGATAATTTTTCGCCGCCCGAAGAGCCGCTGACCGTCGCCGACCTCTATGAGGACGGATTTATCGGCGGCGAGGGCAGCAAAGAGCGGCGGAAAGCGCTCGAAAAAGAGCTGTCGCTGCCGTCGAATCTGTCGACGGCGTCGCTGATAGACGCGCTCAATATGCTCGGCGGCCGCGAAATCTACAAAAAAGCCGTCGAAAATATCGAAAACCCGCGGTTTTCGAATTAAGTATATATCGAAAACCCGCGGTTTTCGAATTAAGTATTTGCCTAAATGTCTTACGACATTTATTCGGCGTTG
>CAZHPU010000137.1:0-4600 GCA_964534435.1 uncultured Lachnospiraceae bacterium
TCAAGGCAGGGGATAAACTGAAGATAGCGGTGCTCTTTCAGTGTGTCGAAAACTTCATCGGGCCTTTTCGCGACCTCGCCGTTCACCACGCAGAGAATATTGTATTCGACACCGCCGTTCCGTAAAAGACGAATATTTTCGAGAACGCGGTCAAACGTTTTTCCGCCCGACGCGTCAAGACGGCAGCCGTCATGCAGCTCGCGCGTGCCGTCAAGCGATACCCCGACAAGAAAATTCCCGTCACGGAAAAGTTTTATCCATTCGTCATCGATATTATAGCAGTTTGTCTGTATCGCGTTCGAGATTTTCAGCCCGCGCGTGTTGTAGCGGCGTTCGAGTTCGAGAAATTCTCTGTAAAAGGCGACTCCCGCGAGAGTCGGCTCACCGCCCTGAAATGCGAAAGAGATTTCGCCGTCGGCATAGGCAAACGCTCTGCGCACGAGATCGTCAAGCGTCTTTTTCGACATCACGCCGAAATTTTCGGTCTCGCGGCGGCTCGCCACATCGGCGTAGAAGCAGTATCTGCACCTTAAATTGCAGGCGCCCGATACGGGTTTTACCATAATACTGATTGGCGGCAAGTCATTTTCCTCCGACATTTTTTCGATAATTTGCAGGGCGCGCGGTCTTATTTGAAAGACCGTTTCGACATACATTGATATTATAGCACATTTAATGTATATTTTTTCCCTTTTGTGAAATTTTCTTCTTTTTTGTTCGGTTTGCACAAATTTTCCGAAAAAATTTTGGCACGAACGCCCTAATAAATTTCGTTTTGCGGTTACGCGTCGGTTACGGACATTACATTATAATAATGTTGCAAAATAAGTTCGCAGGTGAAAAAGGAGAAAACGACAGACAGACCGACGATTTGCCGAAAGAAAAAGCCCGAAAAAATTTCCGATTCCGAATATCCCGAACATCACAAATGAAAGGTACGGTAACCGAAAATGAGAAAACAAAACAAAATACTGCTTCTTGCGCTCTGCGTCGCGGCGGCAGTGCTGCTTGCGGCTCTGCTGATATTCATCTCAATCTATATTCCGCGCTTCCGGACCATAGGCACCATCGAACAGCTGACCGACTATGCCGACGGATACAATCTCTACCGTATGGACGTCAAATACGATTACAGTATCGACGACATAATCGACTACGGCATCGAGGACGATCAAACGATGATCGATGCCATACTGAGTGAGGCGCTTCCCCTCCTCCCCGTGAAAATCGAGGCGCCGAAATTCGCCTGCACCGCTTTCACGCTGACGACAGACGACGGCGATGTGCATATGGGACGCAACTACGATTTCAAGGACAACACATCGGCAATGCTCGTTTACTGCTCGCCGAAAGACGGCTATAAATCGGTCGCGTTTGCGGCGCTGAACAATGTCAAGGCAAATACGCCCGACAAAAACATAAAAAGCAAGCTGTCGAGTCTTACCGCTCCCTTCATCTGCCTTGACGGAATGAACGAAAAAGGTGTGTCGATCGCCGTGCTGACGCTGGACAGCGAGGCGGTGCATCAGGACACGGGCAAACAGACGATCTCTCCGTCAATCGCCATCCGTCTGGTGCTTGACAGAGCGGCAACGACCGAAGAGGCGGTGGAGCTTCTCCGCAAATACGATATGTTCGCGTCAAGCGGAAGAGATTATCACTACTACATCACCGACGCCTCGGGCGACGGCAGAGTTGTCGAATATGACTGCGAAAGCGAAACGAGAGAACTCGTCGCGACTCCGATAAACGCCATAACGAATTTTTACGCGCTTTACATCGAAAAGGTGCTTCCGAATCGGGAAAACGGCATTTACGGACACGGAAAAGAACGTTACGAGGCCGTACTGAGCGTTTTCGATGAGCAAAAAGGGAATTACACGGCCGACACCGTATGGGCGGCGCTGAAAGCATCATCTCAGGAGCCGAACGACGCCGTTATCACAAGCAACACGCAGTGGTCGATAGATTTCAACAACACCGATCTTACGCTCGACATAGTTATACGCAGAAACTGGGACGACGTTACCGGCTACACGCTGGCGACAAACGAAATCAAAAAGTAAATTTACAGGAGGAACGGTTATGGAAAAGAAGAAAGAACAGCTTGACAAATCGGAAGAAATCAAAGAGCTTTCGGAAGACGATCTCGGCAAAGTATCGGGCGGCAAAGAATACAATACGGGTGAGCAGATCGAGTCCCCCTACAACAATGTATGCAAATATTTTGTATGTAAATTCTGCGGCAGCAAAACATACAAATCCCGCACCGCAATCGTGGGATACATAGCATTATGCGAAAAATGCGGACTTACCGCGGTCTGCCATAACTGCGCGTTTTCTTCCGAAAGCGGCGGCTACTTTTACTGCATCGAGGAGCACAAAAAGAAAAAATAACCGCCAAACACAAAAAGCGGTTTTTATCGGGAGGCGGACTCCTCCCGATAAAAAATATACAAAAAACATTGGGGAATTTTGCGAAAAATCGGATTTTTTTTGCAAAATTCCCTTTTCGGTTACGCTGCGGTTACGCTTGACGGTTAAAATACACAAAGAAACTCAAAAAATATCATTTCAAATGAAACAAGGAGCATAAAAATGACACTCGAAGAACTGTACGCAAAAACAATATCCGATGAAAATCTGAAAAAGGCTTTTTCCGAAGCGAAAAAAGAGGGCAAACTCGCCGATTTTCTCGCCGCGAACGGCTGTGAGGCATCGGCGGAAGATGTCGAAAAATTTCTCAAGTCAAAGAAAGACGGCGAGCTTTCGGACGACGAGCTCGACAATGTTGCGGGCGGATGCACCACATATAACAACGGCAGACCGGTTGTAACCGATGCAAATGTCTGCGACTTATGGATATGCGAAAATTGCCGCGTTGCCATCGTGGACCGCGAAGCATGGCCGGCTAACAAATGTAAAAAATGCGGTTCCTTGGTAAAATGCGGAAACTGCTATTATTCCAAATACGAAGACGCGCTTCTTCAGTGCTTCCATCCGAAAAGATACGAAAACTGATTCGGTCATAGCGGTTATTTTGAATTTGTAAATACTTTCAAGGAGATAAAATTATGACACTCGAAGAACTTTACGCAAAAACACTGTCCGACGAAAATCTGAAAAAAGAATTTTTCAAAGCAAATAAAGAGGGCAAACTCGCCGATTTTCTCGCCGCGAACGGCTGTGGGGCATCACCGAAAGAAGCCGAAGAGTTTATCTCAAAGAAGCAGACACAGACCGGCGAAATTTCGGACGACGAGCTCGACGATGTTTCGGGCGGCAGAAAATGCGGAACAACCTACTATGACGGCTACCCGGTTGTTACGCACTGCAACAGCTGTGAACATTATATAAGCCGCGATTATATGAAAGGATATACGGATGACAAAAGCAGCGGAAACGGAATGTGCAGCGACTGCAACTGTTTCAGCTGCACCGGACTGCTGTATGTTTGCACCCACCCCAAAAGATACGAAAACTGATTCGGTCGGCGCGGTTTTTTTGAATTTGCCGATATTTTCAAGGAGATAAAATCATGACACTCGAAGAACTGTACGCAAAAGCAATAGCCGACGAAAATCTGAAAAAAGAATTTTTCGATGCGGCAAACAAAGGAAATCTCGCCGAATTTCTTGCGGCAAACGGCTGTGAGGCATCTGCGGAAGAAGCCGAAGAATTTGTCACCGCAAAGAAAAACCGGACCGGCGAACTCGACGACGACGAGCTCGACACCGTCGCGGGCGGCTGCGACGACACAACCTATCACAACGGCAGACCGGTTGTGACGGCACTCAACTCGTGCGATTATTGGAGATGTGAAACATGCCACACTTCCGAGATCGTTACCGGCTTTATAAAAGACAAGTGCGCGATTTGCCACTGTCTCAAACAATGCGGAAACTGCGAATATTCCAAATACGAAGACGCGCTGCTTCTCTGCTACAACCCGGAAAGGTACGCTACGTAACATACAATAAGAAAGGAAAACGGCAAAATGAAATCGCTTGAGAATCTGTACAAAGAAGTTATTGCCGATGAGACCGAAAAGAAAGAATATGTCGACGCGGTCGTAAACGGCAAAATCGGCGAATTTTTAACCGAGCACGGATGCTCGGCCACCGTAAACGAGGCAAGACTCTTTATGGAGGGAATACGCCACACCGAACTCACCGACGACGAACTCGACAATGTTGCGGGCGGCGGATGCTCGGACGGTGAAAATACCGATAACCGCATAAAGGTCTGCCCGACCGGCAGCGCCTGCATTTACTATGTATGTGTCTCCTGCGGAAAATCGTCCGACAGCTGCGGCTGCCGCAGTAAGGGAGAGGCTACCTGCGGAACATGTACAAATATGGGCCGCAACAGCGAAGGTCAGGCGGTCTGCAACAGTCCGTTCATGCGTCCGAAACTGCCCGTATAAAAGCGGCAGCGCGTAAACCGTAATTTATTAAAAATTATAAATAAGGAGATTTTACGATGGAAAACAAACTTACACCCGAACTTGTTGAGAAGGCCAAAACCGCGAAATCCCCCGAAGAACTCATCGCGCTCGCAAAAGAAAACGGAATCGAGCTTTCGACCGAGCAGGCAAGCG
>CAZHPU010000138.1:0-4584 GCA_964534435.1 uncultured Lachnospiraceae bacterium
CAATCAAAGGGCATATCCGATCAAACGATATACCTTTTGATTGCCCGAATGACAAAAAGAAAGGAGATGCGGATATAATGGAAAACGACAGCGGAACGATATTTTTGGCTCTCGTTATCGGCATCGGTCTTATCGCGCTGCTCACGGCAAAAGCAGTCGAATTTTTCTCGCATTTCAATGCCGACACCCGCTATCTCACAGGCGAACTGCTTCGCGCGGGAGACGATGACGAATACCGATACAGACGGCGTCAACTGAGATGCCATTATCTCTGTCTTATCCCGTTTGTGACAGAGAAAAACGTAATGAAAGTCTACCGCGTCTTCTTCGGCAAATCGAAAAAGAACAAATCCGACCGCCGTACCGACGGAATTTATCACATTCTCGCGCCGTCGATTGTCGGAATCGCACTTTGCGCGCTCTGTCTGTGCGGCACAAGCTGGGCGTGGTTCACCGCAACCGCATCTGCGGGTGCGGCATCAATCAAGACGCCGACATACACGATTTCATATAAGATTGACGACGGCGAGTCGGCGGTAATATCCGAAAGTGTCGTCTACACAATGACAGAGGGCAGCTGTACAATTACATTGAGTGCAGGCGGAACAGAGGGCGCGACAGGCTATTGCAGTCTGCAAATCGGCGACAGCTTCTATTATACCGATCAAATTTTCGCGGTCGGAGATTTCGCATTCACGGTTACCGCACCCATAGGCACCGAAATCACGATTACTCCGAAATGGGGCAGCTGTGCGGTAAGAACAGACGAAAACAAAATCGCGGACGGCGGAAATATAGAAATGTCGGATACCGCAAATTCCGAAAGCCGACCGACGAGTGACGGCGGCACGGAGACACCGGTCGAAACCGCACCGACAGCAGAGCAGACAACAGCTGAAATCGTCAATGATTTGCCGAATACGGCAGAATAACACAAGAAAACCTCGGACTTTAATGTTTTCAAGTCCGAGGTGCTTTTTTTATTATTTAATCAGTTAATGCAATCGGATACGAACCGACAGATTTTCCCGACCTGCGCGAGATTGCAGGTATCGGGCGTATCGCAGGGTTTGTGCATGGTCTTGACAAAATCGGAGTTATTGTAAGGCTGCAGAAATTTCCCGAGTGAACGGTAATACGAGAGATCTTTGTCGGTCGAATTGACGACATAAAGGGTGGGGAAACCTTCGAACATAAATATATGCGCATCGCCGGGAGGAAGCATTTCCACCGCGGTAATGTCCGCATCTGGCGAAATCGTCAGGAACTTTTCGGCGCCGTTGCGCATACAAACCACCGTGTTGTTTCCCATACCGCACATATCGAGATTTATGACACAGGCGAGCTTTTTCGAATTGGCGTTGCGGTAGTTGATAGCTCCCACAAATCCGGTCTCTTCGAGATCGAAAAAGACAAATTCGAGCGGCTTTTCGGTCTTGTTCTCTTTCGCTTCGAGAATAAGATTTAAGAGAATCGAGCAGGCGGCGGCATTGTCATTTGCGCCGGGTGTTCCCTTCACATTGTCATAATGCGCGGTTACCGCGATTTTCTTTGCCGATTTTTCGGTATTAAACGACACGATGATATTTCCGATTGCATCGGGGTAGCGAAAAGTCTGCACGCTGTATGGAATTTCATTTTCTTCCAGCACATCGGTAATGGCGTCAAACCGTGTCTGTTTGTCAATTTGCGCAATCTGCGGAATGAAATTTATCATTGTGCGGTCCCTCGTCTTTCTTTAATTTGAAATAGCATGTCAATCGTCGTGATGCTCTTTCCAGTAATCCTCCGCTTCCTCATAGTCAAAGAAATCGTCATAATGGTCATAGTAGAAATCATCGGGATGTGAATAATCGTCTGCGTTATATTTATCGTCCGAATCCGAACTTTTCTTTTTGCCGCTCGATTTCCTTGTGCCCGACGAATTATTGTTTCCGCTCGTTCTGTAAGTGGTTGTCTTTGACGATTTGAATTTTTTTGATTGCTCACGGCGCCAAGCGGCTTCTGAACGCTTGAGCTCTTCTTCGCGATCGATTTTCGAGCTGACTGTCCAAAATGAAACAAACATCAGAATCACGGCGGTCCAAGCGATAACTTTTTTTACATATTTCGTTGTCTTTGTGTCAGGTATGTAGTATGCGACATAGAGTATAATAAAAAATACCGTTGAAAAAATAAAAGAAAAAATAAGAGCAGACTTGGTAATCGCATCTGGGTAATCAACGCCGAAAAAAAAGATGCAAGCAATGATCAATAGAATATAGTTTATAAATGTACAGATGAATGTCCATATGGGGAAAACAAAAATAATCAATTCAAGCAAATCCAGCAGGGAAAACTTTGCTTTACTCGAGCCGGCGGTAACGCTTTTCTTTTCCGTATTATCAGCCGTAGATTTCGCTATCGAATCGGTTTGAGACACCGATGCTTCTTGCGGAGTAATGCTGCAGGCTGCCGAAACGCTCTCGGACGGTATAATCGAGTTTTTTTCTGCCGTCGGTACAAGCCCGTTCTCGGCGGAACTTTGGGAGAATGTATTGCTTGCCCATCCGATTACCGTCTTTGTTTTTTCAACGGGATAGGGTGCCTCCCCGGCTGTGCAGAACAATGTGGAAACAACGGTCGCCTTAATTTGTTGATTATTCCCTGCCGGCACTTCAACCGTATCGCCGACTTTAACGCGCAGATCATTGCAGATATACGAATATCGGCGAGCGGAATTTCCGAATGTAACTTCGACATAAAAGTAAAGATGTTCGGTAATTCTCATTTTTTATTCTTATCCTCCGGTTTGCGGAAGTCGGATGGTAAGCTGAATGGTATGAGCGGGGGACAGAAATCGGGACCGAAAATAAATCTGAGCGTTTCTATTTCGGTCTGTAACTTCAGTAAGGAATTTTCATCTTCAGCCGGCGTCTTTTGTTCTAAATATTCATCACCCGTATAAACGAGGTCATCGCCGTCATCCGATTCATCCGAATCGAAATCCATATCATCGATGTCATCCGAATCATCCGAATCGAAGTCATCATCGTCGATATCATCAAAATCATCCGTGCCGAAGTCATCATCGTCGTCGAAATCGTAATCCGATTCATCGGAATCATAATATGTTCCGAAGGAGCTGTTATCGAATGCGGTTGCAGAAGGCGCAGAGTTCATTACAGGAGAAGCAGAGTTCACACTCTGTGCCGTATTCGCAGTGACGCAGTCGGGCAGCACTTTTCTTATTACGCATTTTGTTTGTTCAAGCGGAACGGGAGTATCGTCGGCAGTGCAATAAAGCGCGGAAACGACTGTTACCGTTTTTTCCTCTCCGTTATAAGCGGACACGACAACACGGTCGCCAACCCGAACCGAGTTGTCATAAGAAATATAAAAACTTTCGGGAAAAGTCTCGCCGAATTTTACGCCGATATAGTAGAGCAAATGCATGTCCGTTTTCATATTTCAACCTCCCGTCAGGCCCGGATTTCGTCGATTTCATAGCAATTTAATCAGTTACAAGACAATAAATATTCGACACATCTTTCAAAAGGCCAATTCAGTCTGCGAAACTCAACGGATAATCCGGTTTCATCCTCTATTTTTTTCTTTAATGTCATATGATAATTATCATTTGATATGCTGACATAATCCAGATACCAACAGTTCGAGTCAATATTGACAACCCGAACGATTTTCATATAGTCAAGCCCCGCAATTATATTGCGTGCAGCCCGAAATAAATACTCAGAATCTCGCTCTTCTTCAAGTTTTATGATTTCTGTTCTTTTTTGCCTGCTTGTTTCGGATTTTTCTTTTGGGATATAGTGGCGGCATTGTCTTCCCAGACAGTTATGCTGTTTCCTCTGCTCTTTTGTTAAAAAGCCGGAATGTTCTCGGTAATCACAATAGCCGACGCATTTTCCGCATCCGGTGATTTTCCCGTCAATGAGACGGCGATTATATTGCGAATTACTCTGTTTTTCATAACATTCATAAACAGTGATTTTGTTTTCCATAAATTCAAACCGTCCTTTCGGCTCTCTATCGAAATTATAAGCAATATTCAATCGTTTCTTGCAAAAACGTCCGAAATATCGGCTCACGGAAAGCAACGTCATTCATTATTATTATAGCTTTTGAAGTCGAATTTAACAATGTGTTTTGCAAAAATAATTACGTATTTTAATAAATTGCCGAATAATAATGCCCCATTCATTGCTTACAAGTTGATTTTAGCAAAGTCACTGTACGAAAAAGTGTACAGTAACGGTGGATGGGAAATTTTAGGGAACGAAAAGGGAAGCTGTGAAAAGCTTCCCTTTTTGTCTCCGGGCGTGTATTTTAACAGATAATAGGCGATTTTGTCAAGGGGATTTTTTTCAAAAAAATATTTTTTTTGAAATAACCGAATGAAATAAAGATTCGAGCATATAATTCGCCATAGATGAGGCGAAAACAAAAACCCATTCCGAAAAAGATCGGAATGGGAATGGCTCCCCCTGTTGGGCTCGAACCAACGACATCGTGATTAACAGTCACGCGCTCTGCCAACTGAGCTAAGGAGGAAAATATTAAGTTATACGAATACAAACAACC
>CAZHPU010000139.1:0-4527 GCA_964534435.1 uncultured Lachnospiraceae bacterium
ACTCGGTCACACCACCATGGCTGACGAAAAATTATCCGAAGATTGATGATGTGGTAAAGTACCTTTGCCATACTCCCTGCGGTAACGGATGTGCGTATTGCCGTGACAGATTAAATATTCATAAAAAGCTCAAGCAGTTTTTCGGTTACGATAAGTTTCGTACATTCGCCGGAGAACCGTTGCAGGAACGGGCGGCACAGGCGGCGGTTGACGGAAAATCCTTGCTTGCGGTTTTTCCAACAGGCGGTGGAAAATCAATTACCTTTCAACTGCCTGCACTGATGGCGGGGGAATGTGCGCACGGTCTTACTGTCGTGATCTCTCCGCTCCAGTCATTGATGAAGGATCAGGTGGACAACCTGAACGAAAAAGGTCTTGTCGACGCGGTAACGGTAAACGGACTGCTCAGCCCTATTGAACGGGCCGAGGCGCTTGACCGCGTTGCGAACGGGCTTGCCACACTTTTGTATATCTCGCCGGAACAGCTCCGTTCCCGCACGATTGAAAAATTATTGCTCTCCCGCAATGTGGTTCGATTTGTAATTGACGAGGCACATTGTTTTTCGGCGTGGGGACAAGATTTTCGCGTGGATTATCTTTATATCGGGGATTTTATCCGAGAGTATCAGAAGAAAAAACAGCTGAAGGATCCGATTCCGATATCTTGCTTTACGGCTACAGCAAAGCAAAAAGTTATTACGGATATTTGCGATTATTTCCGTGTAAAACTGGATCTGTCGCTTGAACTGTTTACATCGACGGCGGATCGCGAAAATCTGCACTATACCGTACTTTTCAAAGAAACAGACGAAGAAAAGTATAATGCGCTCCGGTCTTTGGTTGAGCAGAAAAATTGTCCCACGATTGTATACGTTTCCCGTACGAGACGTACAGTCCAGATTGCGGAAAAGCTGACGAGCGACGGATTCCCGGCGAGGCCATTCAATGGGAAAATGGATCCGAATGAAAAAATTGCAAATCAAGAAGCGTTTATCAATAATCAGGTAAAAATCATTGTCGCAACATCCGCGTTCGGCATGGGAGTTGACAAAAAGGATGTAAAACTGGTCATACACTACGATATTTCCGATTCGCTTGAAAATTATGTTCAGGAAGCGGGACGTGCCGGACGGGATCCAAGTTTGCTTGCCGAGTGCTACGTCCTGTTCAATGACAATGATTTAGACAAACATTTTATGCTGCTCAATCAGACAAAATTAAGCATCAGCGAGATCCAACAGGTTTGGAAAGCGCTCAAGGATATGACCAGAGAAAAGCCTTGGGTTTGCTGCTCTGCACTTGAAATTGCAAGGCAGGCAGGGTGGGATGATTCGGTAAGCGAGATCGAAACACGTGTCAAGACTGCCGTGGCAGCTTTGGAAAACGCAGGTTATGTGAAGCGCGGCAAAAATGTCCCTCATGTATATGCCACCAGTATTCTTGCAAAAGATATGGCAGAGGCATCGTTCAAAATTGATCGCTCAGCTGTATTAAATGGAAAGCAAAAGAAAAACGCCAAAAGAATCATTAAATCTCTGATATCCAGCAGAAGCATCGCTGCCGCCGGAAACGATGATGCCGAATCACGAGTGGATTACCTTGCGGATATGCTCGGCATTCCCAAAGAGGATGTAGTCACATCAATCAATCTGATGCGGCAGGAAGGGCTTCTTGCCGATAGTATGGATATGTCGGCATACATATTCAAATCGGATACGGAAAACCGTTCTGCACAGATTTTGAATCGGTTTGCGAAGTTGGAAGAATTTCTTCTGAATCGAATGGCAGAACAAGGCGCGAATTACTCTCTAAAGGAATTAAACGAAGCGGCTCTTGCAGCGGGTATTGCAAGTTCATCGGTGAAAAATATTCGGACGCTGCTCTATTATCTAACGATAAAGGGTTACATATCCAAAGGAAGTGCGGATATCACTCCGGATGATGATTCATTTGAGACGAATCAACATGCACTAATCGCACCAACAATGGAAATGCCAAAGCTACTTGATAAATTTCATCGCAGAATCGACATTTGCAGATTTCTGGTTTCGCACCTTTACGATGCCGCGCAAATAACGGAAACAGGAAAAGAAGAAGCCCCCGTTCAGTTTTCACTTGTAGATTTGTTTCGGAAATATACCGAAACACCGAGAATGAATTTTAATTCAACAGAAACAAGCCTTGCCGACGTGGAGGATGCGCTGCTTTATCTGTCAAAAATCGGCTCTATGAAATTAGAGGGCGGATTTTTGGTTCTTTACAATGGCATGGAGGTCAAGCGCTTGATTCTTGACAACAAAATTCGTTACAAGGCCGAAGACTATCGTTCGCTAAGCGAATACTACAAGCAAAAAATACAACAAATTCATATCGTCGGTGAATACGCAAATCTGATGGTCAAGGATTACAATGCCGCATTGCAATTTGTGCATGACTATTTCGGAATGGATTTTAAGCGTTTCATTGCAAAATATTTCAAAGGTGAACGTGCAAAAGAAATCAACCGAAATATCACGCCTGAGAAGTATCACCAGCTTTTCGGTGAGCTTTCCGACCAGCAGGCAAAAATCATCAATGACTCCGATTCACGCTATATTGTAGTAGCGGCGGGTCCGGGTAGTGGCAAAACAAGAGTGCTTGTGCATAAGCTTGCATCTTTGCTCCTTTTGGAGGATGTCAAGCACGAGCAACTTTTGATGGTAACCTTTTCCCGTGCAGCGGCGACCGAATTTAAAAAGCGACTCATGGCTTTGATTGGAAATGCCGCAAATTTTGTCGAGATCAAGACATTCCATTCCTACTGCTTTGATTTGCTTGGAAAGATTGGGAGTCTTGATGGCGCAAATAATGTCGTACATGACGCCGCGCAAATGATTGCCGGCGGCGAGGTAGAACAAGGGAAAATTACCAAAAGAGTTCTCGTCATTGACGAAGCACAAGACATGGACGCAAACGAATTCGCCCTGATCCGCGCACTGATGCAAAACAATGATGACATGAGGGTGATTGCCGTAGGTGATGACGATCAAAACATCTATGAATTCAGAGGTTCGGATTCTGCATATATGCAAAGCCTGATTGACGAATATGGCGCCACTCGGTATGAGCTCGTCGAGAATTACCGCAGCAAAGCAAATATAGTGGCACTTGCCAATCGATTTGCCGAGAGTATCAGCCATCGCATGAAGCAGCATCCTATTGAGGCAGTACAAAATGAAAATGGAACGGTACAGATCATAAGGCATACTTCCGACAATATGGAAGAGGCAATTGTCCGACAAATCATAGAACAATATCATGGTGGGAAAGCCTGTGTATTGACAGAGACAAATGAAGAAGCTTTGCGAGTATTGGGACTTCTCCTGAAAAACGGAATCCGAGCAAAACTGATTCAATCTCTTGACGGTTTTCGGCTATACAATCTTGCCGAAGTGCGTTTCCTTCTGCGCTACATTGATAGAAATTTAGACAACAAGTTAAAAACACGTGTGATTGGGAGTGATTTGTGGAATAAAGCCAAAGCAGAACTTGCACGTGTTTATTCAGATAGCACATGTCTTGAAAATCTACTGAACATGATTTCGGAATTTGAGAAGGTCAATACATACAGCAAATACAGAACCGATCTTGAGGAATTCATAAAAGAGTCGCAGTTCGAAGATTTTTATACCGACGACCGTGAGACGATATTTGTTTCCACAATTCACAAATCCAAAGGCAGAGAGTTTGACAGCGTCTGGCTTCTTTTGAATCATATTGCTTTACGAGACGACGCCGAACGGAGAAAATTGTATGTCGGTATGACGAGAGCTAAGGACAATCTGTACATCCATTGCAATAACGGTATATTTGATACCTACCAAATCAACGGTGTCGACCAGGTTGCTGATGAAGAACAGTATCCGGAACCGCAAGAGATTGTGTTGCAGCTGACACACAAGGATGTTGTCCTTGATTATTTCAAGGATAAGAAAAAGATTATTCTCAAGCTGCATAGCGGAACGCCATTGTCTATAAAAGGGGCGTTTCTATACGGGGAACTTGACGGGCGTACCGTGAGTGTTGCCAAGCTGTCAAGGTCACGTCTGGCGGAACTTGATAAGCTGTTGTCAAAAGGGTATCACCCGTGTGGTGGTGAAGTGCGGTTTGTTGTTGCATGGAAAGGCGAAGGCGACAAGGAGGAATCGGCTGTTTTACTTCCCAACCTGCTTTTTCGGAAGGATTGATGAGATGACCAGAATTATGCATTCCTTGGAGTCGTTGACAATCAAATAATCATATAGTTTCAGCACGATGGATGAACTGAAAGAAGTCGATATGAGCAAAACAGACCGCAATACAGAATAGGCGATTCGCAACGATAAGTCTGGTTCTATCTGACAGGCGTTGCCCGGCAGTCTGACCTCGTGCGCCCTGTGGGAGCAAGGACAGGGGACGCTGACCGTTTTTACGGGTCAGCCGGCGTCCTTCTTGCTCATGGATGATTTGAGGTAACATTATGCGGTGATGCCTTAAAACCACTTTATA
>CAZHPU010000140.1:0-4522 GCA_964534435.1 uncultured Lachnospiraceae bacterium
CCGTTCAACTCCTTAAACCAGAGTTTTGCGTGCTCTTTTTCGTTATCCGCGGTTTTAAGAAAGAGAGCGGCAATCTGCTCAAAACCCTGCTTTTTCGCCACAGAGGCAAAATAGGTGTACTTGTTTCTCGCCTGCGATTCACCCGAAAATGCTTCCATCAGATTTTTTTCGGTCCGAGTGCCGGCATACTTGTTTTCTTTTTTCATGGCTATGTCCTTTCTCCTCTCGTTTTTTCTGCGAAAATATTTCGGATTTTTACCCGTTTTCATTTGTTTTTGCGAGCTATCACGAATATATTATACCGAAAACCATATAATATGCTGATCTTTTTGTTCAGACAAGCGCGTCGGTAATCTCTTTAAGCTGATCTTTGTCGCGGTATCCGACAACGGTGTTTATGAGTTTCCCGTTTTTGAAGAAAAGCAGAGTCGGGATTGATGTGATGCCGAATTTCAGCGCGAGTTCGCGTTCGTCATCGACATTAACCTTGCAAAAGCGCAGTTTTTCGCCGTACTCATCCGCAAGCTCTTCGACAATCGGGGAGAGCATTTTGCAGGGGCCGCACCATGTTGCGAAAAAGTCGACAACAGCGGGCACGGGTGAAGATATTACTTCTTTTTCGAAATTTTCGGATGTTATGTTAAGCATATTAAGACCGTTCCCTTCTCTTTTTATTTTGATTTATAATAGAGCATGCAGTGACAGTATCCCTCGAAATTCGGATCTTTAATCTGATCTCTGAATTCCTTGCACATACATTTATATTCTTCCTTGCGTTCGAGGCGGCAGGGGCAGTATCCGCCTTTCTGCTTTAAGCCCTCTTTTATTGTTCTGACGATTTCTTCATCGGGATTAAGTGTTATTTTCATGCCTGTTTTTGTACCTTTCTTTTGAGTTTGGATTTAATTATTCGGCGCGTCGCCGTCGTCAAGGCTGAAATGCGCCGCGAATTTCGGAAATATCGGGCTGCATTCAACCGTCTTGTCAAGCATTTTCGAGAAAAAGCCGATGAGCGTTCCGTTGACGGCAACCATAATCAGCGTGCCGACGCCTATTCCCTCGAGTTTGCCGAAGAAGCAGAAAGTCATTATCAGCGCGACGGCAAGACAGCTGAAATCGAATGCCGTTTTGAAAACCGACAGTTTAATCTTGTATCTTGCGGTAACCGCCTTTACCGAGAAATCGTAAACCTGCGGATAAAGATATGTTTTGAAGCAGAGCGCGATTGAAAATGATGTCAGCACAACGCCGACGACAAACAAGACAATGCGCAGGGTGATGTTCATACTTCCGGGCGCTGTAACATCCGGATTGAAGAACGGAATAAGCCGCCAGAGATCAAGCACAAACCCGTAGATCAGGCATGTGAGAAAAGATGTCAGATACACGGCTTTTATTCTTCTCAGCACAATGCAAAGGATAATAAAAAGAACTGCCTGTATGACGTACTCGGCCTGCCCGAATGTCAGAAATCCGAGTTTCAGGCTGAGAAGATAGGCGGGAGCGACTATCATCGATATTCCGAAATCGACAGATGTCAGCATCGCGACCGAAAGAGAGAGCAGAACTATCGAGATAAGATAGACGATTTCAGACGGAATTTTGATTTTTTTCATTAAACAAGCTGCCTCCGAACACCGAATCAGACGCATACGACATAATTGTCTTTGCGTTTTGCCGCTTTGGGAAGCTCGCACGCGGGATAGCCGAGTGCAATCGAGCCGATACCGCGGAGATTTTCGGGCAGTCCCCATTCGGCAAGCAGCTTCTTTCCCTCTTCGCTGTCGAAAATTTCACGTTCTCTGTGCACCCATACCGAGCCGAGTCCGAGCGACGCGGCGGCAAGCATCATATTTTCAAGCACGCAGCTGCCGTCTTCAACCGCGGTAGAAACGTCTCTGTCGGCAAGAACAAGAAGCACCACCGGCGCGCCGTAATAGGGATCGCCGTCACGTCCCATCACAGCGGCGTTAAGCTTTGCGATTTCGCTGCGGTATTTTTCGGATTTTACGGCAACGATTGTCGGCGACTGGCGTCCCATTCCCGTCGGCGCATATGTTCCCGCTTCGGCAACCGCCTCGATAAGCTCATCCGGAACAGGTTTTTTGAGATAAGAGCGTACCGCTCTGCGTGATTTGATAAGCTCGATAAAATCGTTTGTCATTTTGAAATCCTCCCTTAAATTCAGCCGTCGAAGAGACGGGCTGATGTTAAAATCGCCATACGCCTGTACGGCGTATGGCGAAAACGGTTATTTCCGAAAAAATCCATACAGATTTTCTGAATCCATTATAACAGCAATATAATATTTTGTCAATACGGTTTGAAAAAAATGCGAAAACCGCCGTCTGTTTTCGGATTTCAGAATCCGATATGTCTTGACGGATTTACGGGCGCGGGCATCTGCGGAATCTCAATATCTTCCGCCTTTATTGTCCGCACATCCTGCTCGGTAACCGAATCATAATCCATTGAGAGGAGTCTGCCCGCCTGCGCCATTTTTGCTTTTTCGATCAGGTTGCGGGCATAACGTCCGTTTCCGAAATCGGCTTGCAGTCTTGCGTCTTCGAAAATTCCGCTCAGCTTCGTCAGCGCACCGTTTTCAAGGCTTCTGCCCTGCTTCTTTGCGATAAATTCGGCAATGGCGCAAAGCTCATCGGCGGTATAGTCATCGAAATGAACGTTAAAGGCGATTCTCGAACGAAGTCCCGGATTTTTGTCGAGAAACTTTTCCATTTTGTCGGGATAACCCGCGAAAATGACTACAACATTATTCCGATGATTTTCCATTTCCTGCACGATTGTGTTTATCGCCTCATCGCCGAATGAGCCGTCGCGGTCGTCGACAAGAGAATATGCCTCGTCGATAAAGAGCACGCTTCCTCTGGCTTGCTTGAATTTATCCTTTATGATTTTCGCGGTCCAGCCCACATATTTGCCGACGAGATCGGCGCGTCCGACCTCTATCAGATCTCCTATTGAAAGGAGCCCGTTTTCCCGCATTATTCTCGCAAAAAGCCGTGCAACCGTGGTTTTTGCCGTACCCGGATTTCCGGTAAAGATCATATGCATACTGATGGGTTCGTCTTTCAAGCCTTTATCGGCATACAGCTTCTGCATTTTGTAGTATCCAAGCGCACTGCTGATTGTCTTTTTCGCTTCGCAAAGTCCGGTCATTGACATAAGTTCGTCATACGCCGATCCTTTGGGCTCATCTTTGACTTTTGTTCCGATTGATTCGAGCCGTTCATATTGGGGATAAATTTTCGCTTTCAGCTCTTTGTCAAACCATGTATTGAATATTTCTTTAAGTTCGGGCACAAGATATCCTTTGTCTTCTTCTATTTCGGACAAAAGTGTTTCTTTCGCACACAGATTATTTTCTTTCGAGAGCTTTTCCAAATAAGCCTTTGACTTAGCCGCGTCCATGAAATCTTCCTTGATTTCGACAAAAGTCATACTGCAAAGGTTATCAAAGAATATCTTTTTGGTGCCTGTGCATTCGCGCGGCAGGCAAATAAAGGTCAGCACCTGATTGCGGTATTTTTTTATTATTTTGCTGACTCCCTCGATTATATCCATACCGTATGTTGCGAGATCGTCTTCCGAAACCTCGTCATTACCGTATCGCATAACAACCGCACCGCCGATACTGCTTTTGTAAAGAAGATCGAGTGCCCAGTAGCTGAATTCATCGTCGAGTACTATTTCGACAAATTCATATCTTTTGCTGACTATGCGACCGTTGCCGTAAAGCGCACTCAGCAGCAGACGGCTGACCGATTTTCGGAGATCCTGATCATCGGTTTCTATCATATAATGTGCGGGATGACCGAGAATATCCGATTTTGATGTCTTGGGGGTATAAATACGGTCGAGTTCGGGAACAACCTTATCCTTCATTGACAGTTTTTCGGCCTCGGCATATATGAAAGCTTTTTCTTTCGGCAGAATCAGGTTTTCGCGATAGTGAAACCTGCCGCCGATTCGGTCTCTGCCGAAATAGTCGAGCCCGAGCATTTCGTACAAAAATTCGCCGTCCTCATTTATGAAATTTCTGTGGAGGGATTGTTTTATTCCACGGTCAAAATCATTGAAGCAGCATTCCTGCATTGAAAAATAATACTCGCCGGTTTTGCATTCGGAATGTAATATTGTGAATTTGAGAACAGCATAAACAAGTTTTTTAATTGCCAATTCAACGTTTTCATATGACATATTCTTAAGAACAATCGCACCGCCGAGAATCCGCTTTTCCGAGCTGCTGTTTTCGTAGAGTTCGGAAATAAAAGGATAGAGACTGCATTGGGTCTCTTCGTATACATCTTGGCAATTTTCTCTTACAATCGGTTTCGTATTATCGAAGCATTCAACGGTAGGAAGAGCAGAATCCGAAAAATCACCTTTCACACCGGCCGAAAATTTAAAATACTGCATAACAAAGCCCCCTTCATTATTTATGAGTCAATTTTAGCAAAGTCACTGTACGAAAAAGTGTACAGTAACGGTGGATGGGAAATTT
>CAZHPU010000141.1:0-4520 GCA_964534435.1 uncultured Lachnospiraceae bacterium
CTCTGTTTGCATTGGTCGTCCATGTATCATATACGGCGTTCGACTGCTCGGTATTGAGCCATCCGACAAGAGTTGCCGAATCTGCCATCTCGTCAAAGCTCAGATACATCGAGCGGTTGTTATAAACATAGACGTGGTCTTTATCCCGGCTTGTGTCAAGAGTTGCTATATCGGTACCGTTAAAGCCGGTGTAATTCCAGAAGTTTTTGTATCGGTGGTTTCGGTGACATTGCTCTCAAGCGCGTAGCAGTTATAAATGCGTACATTTCTCGCCGCAACGCCATCTGCTCCCGTCTTTGTAAACCAGCTCTTGGGAGTCAGCATTTCGCCGTTAGACGCAATCGACATAGACGCGCGAACATGATTATAGCCGGTCTCTCCGAGCGTTTTGGGGCCTGCGGGCAGATCAACAAAGCTGTAACAGTTGGCGACGAGCAGAGTACGGTTGCAGAATCCGACAAGCGTCGAGAGGTTGCCGGTATTTCTGACGACGATACCTCCCGCAATGCCGCCAACCCAAATGGACATAGTGCTTGTGTTGCCCGAATCATCCTGAGTGGCATTGCTGACTATCGAGCCGCCCGCATAGCAGGAATTGATTGTGGCACGCGCAACGCCCGCGATACCGCCGACACGAAGGTTCTTCCAACCCTGATTATAGGTAGGTTTGAGATTGATATCGTTGACAGATGAACAGTTTTCGATATCCATATTGGTCATGCCGACAAGACCGCCGACACATCCGCCGCCCCAGCCGGGGTCATTCGAGTGGCTGTCTACGATATTATAGCCGGACACGCTGCAGTTTTTGAAATAGCTTTCGGTAGTGTCGGTTGCCGAAGATTTACGGCTGCCGGCAAGTCCAGCAAGTCCGCCGAGTGTATACCAGTTGGCTTCATTCGAGTTATGCTCGATGGTGTTGCCGTATTCGGAATACATGACGATATTCTGCAACTGCGCGCCTGCCGTTACGCCGAACAGTCCGACAGCCTGGCAGGAGGAATGAATTTCGATATTTTTGATTGTATACGACTGTCCGTCGTACTTGTACGGGAAGTAGGCAATATATGCGGTTGAGTCGGCACTGTTGTTACCGCTCTTATCATAGAAGCTGCCGATAGGAGTGAAATTGACATTTTTATATCCGTTTTCGGCATACGCGTTCACATCGTGCGACTGTGTCCAATAAAGGTCAAGAGTCTTTGTCGGAGTGCTGTCCGGGTCGCCCGAAAGCAGATAGGGATAGCGATCGCGGACGGGAATATTATAGGTTTCGGTTTTTGTGGTCTGTCTTCCCCACCGATCATATGTTGTCACAGTACGAGTAGCGGTATCGGTCGATTCCGCCGAATAATTCGAGCTTGTGATAGAGTATGTCGCCGTCTGTTTATAACTGTTCCAGTTTATAAACTGAAGCTGTGCTTCCGAGCGGATCTCGTAGCTGTTGCCGCTTGTACCGGGTTTGGCATTGCCTGTTGATGCGGCGGTCTGTCCCGAAAGTTTTACCGAGTCAAGGCTTATCGAGTTGCCGAAGAATGGACATACCGAATAGGTATATACAGAGCTGCCTGTGGTGCTGTCGGTGTATGTCAGCGTCCATGTGACATTCTGTGTATATGTTGTGGTATGCAGATATCCGCTTCCCTCACCCGTGACATATGCAACAAAGGTATATCCGGGCATCTGCGCGGCGATTTCCCCGCTCGCATCGGAGTTGATATTGCCGAGATTTGTATTTGATGATGCAAATGTCGGTTTCACGCCGTCGGTCTTATAGAAATAGCCGTAGCCGTAAGAAGTGACAACGCCGCCGTCATCATGCTCTGTGCAGAGCGAATTTCCGCTTATCATTTCGCCGTTATCGGTGCCGATATAGCTGAAGTGATAGCCGTTGTTGGATCCGTAATCCTCATATTCCCAATAGAATATGCCGAGCGATCCGATATTTTCCTGAATCGGCCAGTTGCCGAAATGCACGGTTTTTCCGTTTGCGGTTACTACCGCCGGGAAGAGGTAATTATCGGATGCCGTGCCGGTTTCATCGTGATTTTTCGAACTGTCGGCTTTCTTGAAGCCCGAAATGTTAAGATTCTGCAGTTCTCTTCCCGTAATCATCACACCGGCGGCAAGTCCGTTCTTTGTGAAGATATTGGAAGATGTATTATAGGCGTAAATTTCTCCGGCATACGAGTATGTACCGCCGTCAAGATAGCGGCAGTCGATAACCGCTCCGCCGATACGCGCGAATCCGTATGATTCGGAAGAGCCCGAGGATACAAGCGCGACCGCCGAATAACATTTACGTGTTACGCCGTTTGCGTTATTGCCCGCGAATCCGCCTATCCAAACCGTACTGCTCTTTGCGCTGAGCACGCTGATACGGCCTGTTGTATAGCAGTTTGCAATCGTTCCGCTGTTTTTGCCGACAAATCCGCCTGCGTATGCATACGAGATATACTCGGCAAGTTCTATGCCCGACGCATCCGACGAGCAGCGGCTGATCGTGCCGTTATTCTCGCCTACGAGTCCGCCGACATATACGGTATTTCGGTTATATCCGTAATAGCTGATTGAATAACCGCTTACAGAGCAGTTGGTAATCGTTCCGTTATTGACGCCGACAAGTGCGCCGACTTCGGACGAATCGGCACTGCCGTATGCCGCAACGCCGTTATCGGTGCGGCGGGATACCGCTTCTTTTCCGATGCGGCCGGTAAGGAATATATTCTGAAGCGATCCGTTTTTACCGACCGTTCCGAAAAGTCCGGTATCGGCGGCTGTCGATTCAATCGATATTCCGGTTATTGTATGGCAGTTTCCGTTATATGCCGCGACAAAGCCGTTTTCGGCATCAATCGGCGCCTGTCTTACGACCTCGGACGACGAATATTCATTCCAGAGGTATTCGGTATAATCGATATCAAGTTCCTGGCTGAATGTGCTCTTTGACGTTTCGTCGGCATATTTATTATAGTAGAGGCTCATCGCGTAGAGCTGACGTGCCGTACGGACATAAATTACAGACGGAGCATCGGGAGTTTTATCATTGGTTGTAACCGTCTTTGCGAAATAGGGGTTATAGTAATATTCGGTTTCGCCGCCGTCATCGGCTACCGTAATCTTCTGATAGAAGCTCTCGACAGATTTATCAAGTGTCGGGTTGGACGCTTTCTTCGGAAGCGGAACAATGCAGTATGTTGTATCGCCGTACACGACTTCATACTGTGTATCGGCGGTGAATGTCAGGCTGTCCTCGTTCTTGCCGTATTTGACGGTTATCGAAGCGGATGTGTCGGGCTTTGTTTCGGATGTATAGGCAATCGCGTAGCCGTCGCCGACCGCGATTTTGCCGTTCGAAAGAGTCGAAATATTTGCGCCCTCGAATCCGTAGCTTCCGTCGGCATAGCGCTCGAAATATACGAGTCTGCCCGACTCGAATTCGGCCTGCCAGTCGCCGTAATGGTCAAGAGCCGAAAGTCGCGGATAAGAGTAGGTTGAAAGTCCCTGTTCAAGCAGATTATACGGATAGGTTGCATCGCCCGAATTTGCGGTGAACGCGCTGCCGAGTTTTTCGGTGCCGTTTTTACTCAGTTCATCGTACGAGATATATGAGCTGCCCTCAACCTGATTGCCGCCCGAGAGGTAGTACACGCTTGACATATCGCCCGATTTTGCGGTCGAATAAACGGTAAGTCCCGAAGATGTTGTGAAGCTGCATGCGGAATATCCGTTCTTTGCCGATTTGAGATTGCCGTATACGATTCCCGCCTCGCCGACAGTCGCAGACTGATAGCCGACGGCGTAGAAATCTTCAATTTCAATCGACGAATCGGTTGACGAGCCGCCGAAGAGTCCGCCGGTTGTCTTTGATACAAGGTAGCAGTCGGCGTAAACATTCGACGCGTTAAGCTTTCCGTCAACCTTGCCGACAAGTCCGCCGGCGTATGTATCGCCGTCTATAACGGTTGCGGCAAATGAATTTCTGATTGTAACCGACGCGGTGCTGTGTCCGATAAGTCCTCCGACGGTATCACCGCAAATCTGCGGTTTGAGTTCTTCAACAGATTCGGCTGTTTCGATATTATCGAGGTCGCCCATTGCGGCACTCAGGTAGACGCGGCAGTTCTCAACCGTGAGTTTGCCGTCGGCCTTACCTACAAGTCCTCCGACATCGCCGCCGTTATCGATACGTGTACCGGTCAGCGTAACATTTTTGATTTCACCCGAGAATGTGCGGAAAAGTCCCGCCTCGGTATTATCGGTGTTTTGTATATGCAGTGAATAAATCGCCGCAGACAGTTCCGAATCGCCTGCCGACGACTGTCCGTCATATGAGTTCAGGCTGTCATTTTCAATCGGCTTGAAGTCGTCGCCGTAAAGCGAGTACCAGTCTGTGTCGTCGTTTATGTTATCTTCGAATGATATATCGCTTATCTGTACGGCTTTCGTAATCTTAGAGGATACGTGCGAGTCGTTATCGAGATTCTGAAGATGACGCGCGTACGAAATCACCGCGGTAT
>CAZHPU010000142.1:0-4518 GCA_964534435.1 uncultured Lachnospiraceae bacterium
CTCCCGCCTCGACCGCCGCCCTCAGCGCTTCGGGTGAGCCTGCGGGGGCGAGAAGTTCGGGCAGTCTTTTTTTATATTCGTTTGTTTTTTCGGTATTTTCGATATTATTGTCGGTCAATTCGGATTATCCGCCTTATCTGTATTTTGATTTTTCTGCTTTGTGAGATATATTATACCACGCTTTTTCGCCGAAAAGAATATTTTTCTCAAAAATACATAAAATTTATCAAATTCGGCTTGCCGTATCGAAAAAAATATGTTATATTGTATAAAAACTACCGATGCAAATTCGATAAAAGAAAGGTATGATTATAAATGAAGAGCATTCTTTCGTCAAGACTTGCGGCGGCGCTCTCGCTGCTGCTCTGTCTGCTTATTCTGCTTCCGTCATGCGGAAATATTGCGGCGACGACGACTGCGGCAGATACAACCGCTCCCGTAACAACCGAAGAGCCGCAAACGACAACCGCCGCACCGACGACAGCGGCTCCCGTGACCACAGCCGCTCCCGTGACCACAGAGGCTCCCGTGGCGACAACAGTTCCCGTAACGACAACCGCGCCCGTGACCACAACGGCTCCCGTGACTACAACGGCTCCCGTGACCACAACGGCGAAAAAGGTTACGACAACAACCGCACCCAAGAAAACAACCGCCGCCGAAACGACGAAAGCTCCCGATACCGAGCCTGTCGTCGAGGAAAACGTAATCGATATGTATCTCATCGCAGGACAGTCGAACGCGGTCGGATACAGTAACAAAGGCAACCTTTCGGGCGAGTTCACAAACGTATGGTTTGCGGGCGAGAACGAGAAAAACAGAAAAACGGGCGCAACCACCCTCTCGATTATCGAAAACTACGTCAAATCGGTAAAAGCGGGCTACGGCTGGAACTCGAACTGCATCGGCCCCGAATACGGCATGGCCGAGATTCTCAACGGTTACTACTCGAGCGAACATCCCGCATTCATCTTCAAATCGGCGGCGGGCGGAACGGCGCTGAACAACGACACATGGGGACTGTCCGACACATTCGGCAACTGGTTCCCGAAATCGAGATGGGGCACCCGCGTGGTCGATCCCGCAAACTCCCCGATGGGCGTTCAGTATTACTATTTCATCGAAAACTTCAAGACGGTCTACAACAAACTCGTTGCCGACGGATACACCCCGAAAGTACGCGGCATGGTATGGATGCAGGGTGAGGCCGATCTCGGACGCGAGGCGGCATACAAAGTTCTGCTCAAAGCGCTGATTAAAGACCTGCGCGCCGACATCGCCGAAATCACCGGCGATGATTCCTGCCTCGAAATGCCGTTTGTAATCGGCAAAATCGCGACCACATTCGAAAAATACAACAACCAGTATGTCCCCGCTTTCAATAAGATTCAGCAGGCGGTTGCCGATTCGATGACAAACGTCTACACAATCGAAACATCCGACCTTATCATCGTCGGCGAGGACGGCACAATCAAAGGCACCGACATATATCATTTCAACACCGCGGATGCGAGAACTCTCGGCAACCGATTCGCCGAGAAACTGCTTGAACACTACGGCAAAAAATAAGCCGGATAAAACAAAACAATTTTTACGCGAAAGGCATGGTTAAAAAGATGAAGAAAAATCTATCCGAAAAGATAATTTCGGCACTCGCGCTCTTTCTTTCGGCATTGATGCTGCTGTCCGCTTGCGGCACGACACCCGCCGAAACAACATCCGCGGCGACTTCCTCGGTTACGACCGCCGAGCCTCAGCCGACCGCTCCCGAAGAGGCGGTAATCGCCGAAAAGGGCAAAACTCCCGAATTCACCCTCGTTTATTCGAAGTTCGGCAAAAAAGATGCCGCCGCCGAATCGTTTGAAACCGCATACACCGAAAAGCTCGGCGTAACATTCAATGTAAAAGGCGACACCGAAGAAGCGGGCGGAAACGAAATCGTTTTCAACTCGGAAAACAGAGCCGACTGCAAAGAACTCATCGACTCGCTTGACGGCGGATATTACGCGATAAAAGCGGTCAAAAACGATACGGGCATAACCGTTCTCACCGCCTACAAAGGCGACATCGCCGCAAAGGCTCTCGTAAAACGTCTTGCCGAAATGATTGACGAAACATCGGGCAAGGCCGTGATTTCCCCCGAAATCGACGAAAAAACGGCGGCGGTAACCCTCAATGAAAACAAAGACAAGGGCGTTATCGATATGTACCTCATCGCAGGACAGTCGAACGCGGTCGGATACAGCAGCAAAGGCGGTCTTTCGGGTGAGTTCACAAACGTATGGTTTGCGGGCGAGAACGAGAAAAACAGAAAAACGGGCGCAACCACCCTCTCGATTATCGAAAACTACGTCAAATCGGTAAAAGCGGGCTACGGCTGGAACTCGAACTGCATCGGCCCCGAATACGGCATGGCCGAGATTCTCAACGGTTACTACTCGAGCGAACATCCCGCATTCATCTTCAAATCGGCGGCGGGCGGAACGGCGCTGAACAACGACACATGGGGACTGTCCGACACATTCGGCAACTGGTTCCCGAAATCGAGATGGGGCACCCGCGTGGTCGATCCCGCAAACTCCCCGATGGGCGTTCAGTATTACTATTTCATCGAAAACTTCAAGACGGTCTACAACAAACTCGTTGCCGACGGATACACCCCGAAAGTACGCGGCATGGTATGGATGCAGGGTGAGGCCGATCTCGGACGCGAGGCGGCATACAAAGTTCTGCTCAAAGCGCTGATTAAAGACCTGCGCGCCGACATCGCCGAAATCACCGGCGATGATTCCTGCCTCGAAATGCCGTTTGTAATCGGCAAAATCGCGACCACATTCGAAAAATACAACAACCAGTATGTCCCCGCTTTCAATAAGATTCAGCAGGCGGTTGCCGATTCGATGACAAACGTCTACACAATCGAAACATCCGACCTTATCATCGTCGGCGAGGACGGCACAATCAAAGGCACCGACATATATCATTTCAACACCGCGGATGCGAGAACTCTCGGCAACCGATTCGCCGAGAAACTGCTTGAACACTACGGCAAAAAATAAGCCGGATAAAACAAAACAATTTTTACGCGAAAGGCATGGTTAAAAAGATGAAGAAAAATCTATCCGAAAAGATAATTTCGGCACTCGCGCTCTTTCTTTCGGCATTGATGCTGCTGTCCGCTTGCGGCACGACACCCGCCGAAACAACATCCGCGGCGACTTCCTCGGTTACGACCGCCGAGCCTCAGCCGACCGCTCCCGAAGAGGCGGTAATCGCCGAAAAGGGCAAAACTCCCGAATTTACCCTTGTTTACTCACAGTTCGGCGACAAGGACCCGCTCGCCGAATCATTTGAGCAGCTTTACACCGAAAAGCTCGGCGTAACTTTCGCAGTAAAAGGCGACAGCGACGCGGCAGGCGGAAACGAAATCGTATTCAACTCGCTGAACAGAGCCGACTGCAAAGAACTCAGAGACTCGATCGAAGGCGGCTACTACGCCATAAAAGCGGTTAAAAACGATACGGGCACGACAATTCTTCTCGCATACAGAGGCGACCTCGCAAAAGACGCTCTGCTTGCGCGTCTTACCGAAATGATCGACGAAACATCGGGCAAAGCGGTAATATCCCCCGAAATCAACGAGACAAAAGCGGTTGTCAGCCTTAACGAAAGCAAAGACAAAGGCGTTATCGACATGTACCTCATCGGCGGTCAGTCGAATGCCGCCGGATGCAGCGCGAAGGGCAACCTTTCGGGTGTATTCAGAAACGTATGGTTCGCGGGCGAAACCGAAAAGAACAGAATAACCGGCATCGCCTCCCTTTCGCTCATCAAAAAATACAGAAAATACGTAAAAGCGGGCTTCGGCATCACCGACAGCTTCATCGGCCCCGAATACGGCATGGCCGAAGTTCTCAACGACTATTACGACAGCGACAATCCCGCCTTCATCTTCAAGTCGGCAGGCGGCGGAACTGCGCTCAACAACGATACATGGGGACTGTCCGATACCTACGGCAACTGGTATCCGAGATCTAAGTGGAACGGCAAGGAAGTCGATCCGAAGAACTCTCCTATGGGTGTTCAGTACTACAACTTCGTCGAAAACTTCAGAACGGTTTACAACAAGCTGGTCGAAGAAGGATACACACCGAGAGTAATGGGTATGGTCTGGATGCAGGGAGAAGCCGATCTCGGACGCGACAAAGCATACAAGGTTCTTCTCAAAGCGCTTATCACCGACCTGCGCGCCGACATCGCCGAAATCACGGGTGATGACTCGAACCTCGAAATGCCGTTCGTAATCGGCAAAATCGCGACCACATTCGAAATGTACGACAACCCGAACGTTCCGCAGTTCAACGCAATGCAGCAGGAGGTCGCCGACTCGATGACAAATGTTTACACAATCGAGACATCCGACCTCATCATCGTCAACAAGCGCGGCAAGATTGTCGGCACCGACAAATACCATTTCAGCACAAAAGACTCGGAAACACTCGGAAACCGCTTTGCCGA
>CAZHPU010000143.1:0-4483 GCA_964534435.1 uncultured Lachnospiraceae bacterium
ATTATTTTTTCGTTTTTTTCGGTTTGCGTCTGTATTTGAGAAGCCCGACAATAACCGCAAACGCGGAAATCAGAATGAATATTCCGAGACAGCTCTTCGGGCCCATTCGGTAAATGCCGAAAATGCCGCCGAATTTCGGAAAGATAAGTCCGCACGAAATAAAGAGTAGCGCCGAGAACATAACAGTCAAAAACATATTCGACAGCACGATGTTTCCCGAGAGCAGGCTCTCTTTTCGCCCGCTTTCAACCAGGACAAAGAGTGACGCGATAAGCATCGAGATAAATATCGGCGTGCAGATGTTGTCGGCGTTCTGCGCCTTGACAGCCTGCAGAACGGCAGACAGTATAACGGCACCGCCGCCGAGAAGCAGTCCCTCGAAAACCGCCTTGATTCCGCCCTTGAATGCGGCCGCCGCGGTACTGCCGCCCGTGCGGAAACTGCCGAGAATATCCCTCTGCGGCTTCTCGAATGAGATAACCATAACAGAGGCGAGATCGTAAACCATTCCGCAAATCAGCATCTGAACCGGAGTCAAAAGATATGTCCCGGTAAAGAACGAGAAGAGAAGCAGAATCAGTTTTGCCGTATTCACGGTAAGAAGATAGGTCATAAGACGGCTGATGTTGTAATAAACCGCCATTGCGCGTTCGAGAGAGGAGAGCAGGGCGTTCATCCCTCCGAGAGGACTGTTTCTCGTTACAATCGACAGAATCACGTCCGATACAAAACGCATCGCATCGCATCCGCTCGGAGCGCCCCCTCCCGATTTGCTTACGCTGATCGGCAGTTCGGATACCGATTTCTTTCGGCCCGTATGATTGTCGGACAGGGTGATGCTTTGAGTAAACGAAACATCGGCCTCGCGCATGGCCGTGATTTCCTCAAAACGCAGACCGAGAAAACCGACCTTGCGTCCGCCCGCACGCAGAAGCTTGATTATACGCCGCTCGGTTTGAGCGTCCATGTTTTCGTATAGGACATAATCCGAAAGATGCTCGGTGATTGCGCTGTCCTCTTTTGCGGCAAGCTCTTTGCCGTCGGCAATCTGCCTGTCCATGTCATCGATTATTCCGATGGCGTTTGCGATTCTTGTGCCGCGCTCGGTCTTGTCGGGTACGAAAAGCAGAACACTTATGCCCGCCGACTTGCATTTGCTTATTGTAAGTTCAATATCGGTGAGCATCGGCTCACTGAAACCGAGAAATCCCTCGAATATCATGTCCGACAGACTGTCGGACAGCCTGACAAGTGAATTGTAAACCGATTTGTTTGTGGCAATTCCGATTACAATGCCGCGCTCGCGCGTCATTTGAGCGGCTATTGTCGACAATCTGCTTCTCGTGACATTGTTCATGGCGCGAACGGCGCCGTCGGATGCACGATAGTATGAGCAGGAATTCAAAATATCGTCTGCCGTTCCGCGCGCAATTATAATATTGTCGCTTCCCTGCTTAATCAGGGATACGTCAAATCGGCAGTATTCGCATTTTCCGAGATGCTCGCGCAGCGGAAAGTATCTGTCGAGTTCGAGATTGTAAAGCCCGTTTTCCTCTGCGCATCTGATTATCGCTTCCTCTTCGCTGCTGTATACATTGTTGCCCGTGGCATTCAGCGACGCGAGCCTGCTTCCGTATATTCCGGTGGATACGACCGCATAGCAGATAAGACGCGAACAGTCGGAAATCTTTTCAAAACCGTCTTTTTCCTTCTCGTACCATCTGTCGTAGCCGTTGTCGGTAAAAATGCGGTCGAGAACAATGTCCTGCGAGGCGGCAACCGCTTCGGGCGGAATTATGAGAGTGTCGAGTCCGCACATTTTTTCGAGCTTTTCGGCATTTTTTATAAGTGCGCCGGTAACGGTCGGACCCGTTTGGTTCATCGAGCAGAATACGCCCACGGCAACGATTATATAGCCGAAAATCGCGTAGAACTCGGTCATCGCACCGCAGCCGAATGATAGCGAATAGAGAAGTCCGTCAAGAGAGCCGAGCTTTCCGATGCCCGGAATCATATTGATTACGGTAAGAACAAAAGTGAGCAGAATCGCGGCAAGAGTCACGTAAAACGAAATTTTGTGGAGTTTGTCGAACACTCCGAGCTTGTCGTACGAAACGGCGGCCTTGTTCTTTTCGCTTTGACATACAAGAGTCGATTTTCCGGTGCGGCAGGCAATGACCTTTCCTTTTCCGCTCTGTACAATGGTTGACGCATAGACCATGTTTAGGGCCTCATGCGGTTTTATGTTGCGTATGTTTTGATATTCACTGTCCTTGCGGACAGGGAAGCGCGCTTCGGTGATACCGGTTTCGAGGACAAACAGATTGTCGTCCTCAATCAGCCTTGCATCGCAGGGAACTATGTCGCCCGCCGAAAGAAAGATAATGTCGCCCACAACCACATTTTCCTGACGTATAACCGTCATCTTTCCGTCACGCAGAACTTTGGCGGTCGGGAGCGAAAAACGTCCCATCTGAGCGATTACGCGCTGAGCTTTGACATAAATCAGCGCCACGGTTATGTAGTTCAGCATAAGAGTGGCAACAAGGGCAATCGCCATGGCGGTATGCCCGAAGAGCGCCGAAGGAACCGCCGATAGAGCAAGCAGAATCGACAGACTGTTAATCGGAAGCTTTCTGACATAGTCGAAGAACGAACCGCGCGGAAGCGGAAAAACGGCATTGAGACCGTTTTTCGCAATTCTCGAATTCGCCTCGGCCGATGTAAGCCCCGAATGGAGATCGGTATTTGTTTTTTCGGCAGTCTCGGTCGGCGAGAGATCATACCAGCGGTCAGACATAATTGATTATACCTTCCTTTTGAACCTTTTGAAGTTTTTGCCGTTTTCGGCTCCGCCAAAAAATGCGGTTTGATAATCAAGGCACAAAACTTATGTCCGAAATTTTTCAGACTTTTTCTCCGTGTAAATTCGGCTGCCGATTGAAATTACTCCGCCTTCGGCAGCAGGCCGTTTATCGGTTAAAGACAGGAAACGACAAGATTTTGATCATCCGCATCGATAAACGCATCGGTAATCGTGGCATTATAATCGCCGATAAGCTTGTTGGCGAGTACATCCTCTATTTCGCGTTCGATCACGCGGCGCAGATTACGCGCGCCGTAGACACGCGAATAAGACTTTTTCGCGAGCATTGCGGCGGCTTTTTCGGTGTAGTGAAGGGTAATCGATTTTTCGGCAAGCGTTTTTGCAAGATCGGACAGCTGAATCATCGCTATTTTCTCGAAATCGTCCTCCGACAGCGCACGGAAGGTTATAATCTCATCAACACGGTTGATAAATTCCGGACGCAGGAATGATTCGAGCGCCTTCTTCGTTTTTCCTTCTTCGGCGGAGCCCTGAACGGCGGTAAAGCCGGGAGTGGCATCGACACCGACCGCACCCGCGTTTGTCGTCATAACGATTATCGTGTTCTCGAAGTTGACCTTTCTGCCCTGAGCATCGGTCAAAATGCCGTCGTCGAGTATCTGAAGCAGAATGTTCATAACATCGGGATGCGCCTTTTCGATTTCGTCGAAGAGAATGACCGAATAGGGCTTTCTGCGTATTTTTTCGGTAAGCTGACCTGCCTCATCGTATCCGACGTATCCCGGAGGCGCACCGATAATTCTCGAAACCGAATGTTTTTCCATAAATTCCGACATATCGAGCCTTATGAGCGTTTCGGGAGAATCAAACATATCGGCGGCAAGCGTTTTCACAAGTTCGGTCTTTCCGACACCCGTGGGGCCCGCAAAAATAAACGATACCGGACGGCGTTTGTACGAAACGCCCGCACGGTTGCGCTTTATGGCACGTGCAACCGCGTTAACCGCTTCGTCCTGACCGATTATGCGCGATTTGAGACGGTCGGCAAGCGTGTCAATGCGCCTGTATTCGTTTTCGGTGATGTTTGACGCGGGTATGCCCGTCCAAATTTCGATAACATCGGCAAGCTCCGCAGTCGTGAGCATTACGCCGTCTCGCGCCGCCGATGCCGCATCGAACTCTTCTTTGGCTCTTGCCTTTGCCGAGCGCAGTTCGGCGATTTTCTTGAATTTTTCTTCCGAATCGGTGCTTTCCGCCGAGTCTGCTTCGGCAGCGTCACATTCGACGGTTGCCGCGCGAAGCGCATCGGCCGCCTTCTCGGCACGTTCGATTTCGGGCGAAATCAGCGCAAGATGCGCCGCCGCCTCATCGATAAGGTCGATTGCCTTGTCGGGCAGAAATCTGTCGGTTATGTATCTTTCGGACAGAACTACCGCACGCTCTATTGTCGCATCGGGAATTTTAAGCCCGTGGAAGTTTTCGTAGTAGCCTTTTATTCCTTTGAGGATTTCGGTTGTTTCGGCAATCGACGGCTCCTCTACGATAATCGGCTGAAAACGGCGTTCGAGCGCCGAGTCTTTTTCAATGTATTTGCGGTATTCGGCAAGCGTGGTCGCACCGATAAGCTGTATTTCGCCGCGCGAAAGAGCAGGTTTC
>CAZHPU010000144.1:0-4472 GCA_964534435.1 uncultured Lachnospiraceae bacterium
CGTCGAGAATCTCTTCAATTTTTTTCGCGTTCTCGGTTCCGCGTCCGTTACCCGCAAGAGGGTTATAAAGTACCGTTGTCAATCAAATCATCCCCTAATCTAATACAATACTTTTTGATATTAACACCGAAACATTAAAATAATCTTAAATTTTCAGTTGATATTATTACTTTTTCGACATATTTTGCGACATTCGAAATTCGAATTGTTAAAAATTTCCCGAATGTACATATTTTGGTTTTTTTGTATCGGTAATAAACCTTGAAAATATGATATAATATGAATACAGTCAGCCGATTTACGGATAATGCTCGAACTGCCGCCGACTGTACGGCCATACCGAAAAAAAAGGAGTTGCATATTATGAAGCTGTTTATTGATACCGCAAACGTTGATGAAATCAGAGAAATAAACGAACTCGGCGTTATCTGCGGCGTAACAACCAACCCGTCCCTGATAGCGAAAGAAGGCAGAGTTTTTGCTGATGTAGTCACAGAAATAACATCTATTGTCGACGGCCCGATTTCCGCCGAGGTGATCAGTCCGGATGCCGAACATATGGTTTCGGAAGCGGTTGAGCTTGCGAAAATTCACAAGAACATAGTCATAAAAATACCGATGACCGCGGAAGGTCTGAAGGCCGTCAAGAAACTGTCGGCAATGGGAATAAAGACAAATGTGACGCTGATTTTCAGCCCTGCACAGGCGCTTCTCGCCGCACGCGCGGGAGCATCCTATGTCAGCCCGTTTGTCGGCCGTCTTAACGACATTTCGTCGGACGGAAACAGTCTTGTCAAATCGATTGCGACCATATTCAATATTCACGGAATCAAAACCGAAATTATCGCCGCAAGCATCAGAAGTCCCGAAGATGTAATCGATGCCGCAATGGCGGGTGCGCACATTGCCACGATTCCCTACAAGGTCATTTGCCAGATGATTCATCATCCTCTCACCGATGCGGGCATCGAACGTTTTCTCAAAGACTGGGAGAGCGTTCCCAAAAAAGGCTGATTTCGGCAGCCTCAAAATCAAATATATAAAATCGGCAGGCTTCGAAAGAAACCTGCCGATTTTGTATTTTCAATACGAAATAGCTACACGTCTATTTCCGTTAAAACCTATCAACTACAGTTTAATCGTTATATCAATATAATCATTATACCACATTTCAAAGTAAAAATCAAGAAAATCTGCTTTTCCAAATCCAAAAAAATCCGAAACAAAAGGTTTCAGACTTTTATTCTTTTCGATATTTTCTTGTATTTGCATTCCACCCTTCAGAACGATGATAATCGAATTGTCTTTCATTACTCGGATATATTCAACAAGGCGGCGAATCGTCACGTCGCTATATTCCGAAAAGTCAAGGCTGTCGGCGGTTAAGTATTGCTTTATATTTTCTATTTTCGCATTTACTTTTTCGTTTGAATCAATCCGCCCTTTTATAATTTCAAGTTATTCTCGTATCTTGCAAAACTTATAACCTATAAAGCAATGAAGGATACTAATTATTCTAAAATAATCAAATTACTTCTGACAACCGTTTTACCTTCATCGGGAGATCGCAGCAAGGTACTGTCTCAACAATTATCCGAACCGATGCATATACCGCCGATTTACAAAACAAACTCGGCCATTACGAGCTTATGGATTGCCCTATTCAAAGCATATATGACAATTCTCCGACGTCTATTCCGACAACGATAGCGGCTTTCAAACAGCGCACGGGTAAAACCATTGTCGAATATCGCACCGAAAAGCGTATCGAATTGCCCCGCTTGATTTAATCTCTCTTGATTGCACAGGCGGACTTAATTCTGAAGACGAATACATTAACGGACACATGAAACTTTCAACCGCCGTTCAAATGGTAAAAATTCTTCGGGAACAAAAAATAGTCGACGAACGAACAATTATTGTCTTGAACCATTTTTCACACAACGGCTGCGCAACACACGACGGATTAAACTCGGCAGCCGAAAAATATGGGTTTATCGTGTCATACGACGGACTTGAAATCGAATTTTAATAATTGATACAATTATTGCCACACGGTCAAAAAAGAAAAAACAACCTAAAAATTCAAAGCCGCTTTCGGTTGTTCAATTAAACGTGACATCAACTCGAAAGCGGCTTCTTATATTACTTATTTCTTTACAAATTGGGTCGTTTTTTCAGCCATATCGCTGATAGATACGCTGCTGTAACCGAAAAGCATACTTTCAAGCGTATCGTGAACTCTGTCTTTCCAGTATTCGGGAATAGCGTTATAACCGATAGCCGTACCCACTACAGAACCCACGGTTGCGCCGTTACAATCGGTATCGAAACATGCCCCGACTGCCAAACAGATAGATTTGCCATAATCTTTAATGCCATATAAAAGCGCGGCGGTAACGATTTCGGCATTAGAAATCGTGTGACACCAATCATAAGCAGTAAATTCATCCCAACGGGTTCTGATGTCCGATATACAATCCTCTGCCGAAACGCCTTTTTCGTGCATTTCAATAATGTTGGTAACAGCCTTATGCAATCTTGACGACGACGGAATTTGCGAAAGCCCTATTTGTATTATGCGTTTCATATCGTCCGTTACGTAAGCCTCCGCAATCATCGCAGCCACCCACATAGAACCGTAAATTCCGTTTTTGACGTGCGAAATGCGTGCGTCGCGGTAAGCCATTTCAGCAGCCGCTTCGGGATCGCCGGGGTTGATATATCCGTAAAAATCGGCACGAATTTGCGCACCTATCCATTCGCGGTATGCGTTTTTGTATTCACCGCTTTTAGGCGGAGCATAACCGTTAATCAGGTTAATATACGCAACCCTTTCGGCAGTACAATACGGATGTTTCGTTTGTGTGGAAAGCCAGACTTCCGCAACGTCGGACGAAGTAAAATCTCTGCCGTTACGTTTCAAAACTTCATATGCGATAAGCATATAGTTAGTATCGTCATCGGGCGGCATTCTATTAAAATCTCTCGGATAGGCAAGCTGTTTTATAACGTGACCTACATCGCTTAAATCTATATTTTCCACATCCTCGCGGTCAACATATCTATGCAAAGGATAATTGCCGGTACGGGTTAAAATCTTTTTCATATCCGGCATTCTGACTGCTTCCAGGGGCTTTCCGAGATAACAGCCGCAAATTCTGCCATACCAACCGCCCTTGACTTTATTCAGCAAAACTTCGCCTTCGGGTTTAGCCGAATCGTCATTTTTCGGACAGCCGTCGCTCAACGCTTTTATTGCGTCGTAATCATTCGGCTCAACAAATTCGTAATCGCTTCTTATCGGCAAAGAATCAACCAACTTAAAAAGTGTGTCGGCAATATCGTCTTTGTATTTACTTAACGGCATTTTTTCGACAGCCAAAAATACGTCTTTCAGATTCTCGACGTCCTTACCCTCGTCAACAAGTTGTCTGTATTCAACATCCAAACTTTTGGCGTAAGACTCCCACGATGACATTTTTCCGTAATCGGGAACGTATTCTTTATCCGTTCTCCCCGCAAAAAGTTCTGCGTCGGCCCTATCGCAAAAATAATCCATAGATACGTTGAACATCTTCGCAATGGCAATAAGTTTATCTATTGTAGGTAAATTTACGCCAGTTTCCCATTTTTGTACAGATTGGCGTGAAACGTCGAGTTTTTCGGCAAAAGCTTCCTGTGTAATACCGCTTTTAGTCCGCAAAGCATATATTTTTTCAGAAATATTCATTTGAAGAACTCCTTTTGTTTTTTTTCATTATAACATAACAATGTGATAATTATCAACCAACTTGGTGTTGCTATTTTCGCAACCACAGGTTGCATGGATATAACAGCTTATTACCGAGACGGACGCCGCTGTTAAACGAAATAGTTAACTATTTCGATTTTGCAAAAATATAAAAAGCCTTGTAAAAGCGCCGAGCGGCACAACCTACAAGACTTTATGACATTTCAATTTTATCAATTATTCTTTAAGCAGACATCTTTATCTATTTAACTTTCGAAAAATCAAGGGTTCAAATCCCCTTTTTTGAAAAAAGAGCCGAAATGCAGTTGTTAAATACAAATATCTCGAAAAATGCGCAAAACACGAGATATAGTAACAAAAAAACACAAGACCTACTAAATCTTGTGCTTTTTTGTTGTGTAGTTTTTTCGTACTACAAATATGGCGCGCCCGGGGGGATTCGAACCCACGACCTACCGGTTCGTAGCCGGGCACTCTATCCACTGAGCTACGGGCGCATTTACTGTACTTGAATATGTTATCACAACAAGGGTGTTTTGTCAAGGAAATTTGCAAACTTAAAAAAAAATTTATTATTTTTAACAAAAAATATGCTTATGTACTGGAAAAAGCTAAAGCAATATGTTATACTAACAGTCGGTGTACCCTCGTTTTGAGGGAGTGAAAGAATTATCCATACGAAAGGCGGATCTTTTCAATGAGTAAGAAGTTCAACAAA
>CAZHPU010000145.1:0-4458 GCA_964534435.1 uncultured Lachnospiraceae bacterium
AAGCCGAGTCTGTTAATTTCGAATATTACATTTTTTTCTTTCATTTCTCTTAAAAAAGGGAGCATAATGTTTCGATAAGATTGTTCGGAACCCGTAAAGTTAAGCAAATCGGGATGTGCTATATAAGCGAATTTTCCCGTATTTACAGCCGAGCGCAGATTTTCAAGATACGAAATAAGTCTCTGCTCATCATCACTCGGGTGACCGCTGTAATTTCCGCTTTCCTCGCTGTCGACAAAATGCTGACCGAGAATCATATAATCAAGCGGAAACTGCGAAAGAAAAGAAACGAGATCGTCAAATATCTGCGGATAGTATTCCGCTTCTACACCTATTTTTATATCGATGTCGCTTTTGTATTCTTTTTTCAGGTCGGAAATTGACGTGAAGTAGCCGTCTGCTTCCTCCAGCGGCATGCGAAAACCGGAGTGAAAACCGTTTCTGAAAGGCATGGGGGAGTGATCCGAAAATCCGAGAATCCTGATTCCCGTGTCAATGGCCGCCTCAACATATTCCCGATCTTTGCCGACCGCATGTCTGCATCTTGTTGTGTGTGTATGATAATTTGCCGTTATTACCTGTTTCATTTTTTCCAAAGATGTCCTTTCTTAATGTAAATTTTGCGCCAAAAATTTTATAATGTCATTCTTCTCCGAATTTACAAATCCCTGTACGAGCGATTTGGAGCCGCCGCATTTTGCATTAAGATTTTTTGCAAGTAAATCGGAAATTGTTTTTAGGTTGATGTCCGAAGATGATGTTGTTATTACAAAATTATAACCCGAGCCGTCATCTCCGGAAAAAACAGCGGCGATATTCTCACAGTGCCCGACCAATATTTTTGAATAATCGTTCAGAAGTGAACTCGATATCCTATCGAAAACAATCAGATTTTTGTTTTCATCCTGCGTTAAGCATGCCGCTTTATATTTTAAGATTTCTTTCTGTGACGCCTTGTATTCGGCTTTTAATTTTATGTTTTCATCCATGTATTCGCAGAATTTTTCCGCCGCTTCACTCTGTTTGACCGAAAGCATTGATGATATTTTGTAAATTGCGGCATACTTTTTTCTGTAATCATCGACTGCATCCCTTCCGCATAACATATGGATTCGTGTTCCGCCTTTGTATGACGCAAAATCCAAAAGTTTGATTATTCCGATTTCACCCGTAAATTTTACATGGGGCGCACAGCACGCGCAAATATCAACCTCACCGATTTTGACTATTCTGACATTTTCGTCAAGATTGATTTTGGAGCGGTAATTGAGTTTTTTCAGCTCATCGGCGGACGAAAATTCTGCGATAATCGGAATATTCGAATAAACAACGTCGTTTGACATCCGTTCAATATAATCAAGCTGTTCTCTTGACAATTTCCCGTCGAAATCAATCGTTACATCGTTGTGACCGAGATGAAAACCGACATTGTCAAGGTCGTAGTGCTTTTTTATAAGCCCTGAAACAATGTGCTCTCCGGAGTGGTTCTGCATTTTTGAAAATCGTTTGCTTTTATCGATTATGCAGTTGACTGTTGAGCCTTTTTCAAATTCGAAATCGGTAATGTGAATTATATATCCGTCACGCTCAACGGTATCATATACGATATGACCGTCTATTTTACCGGTATCTCCGTACTGTCCGCCACCTTCGGGGAAAAAAGCCGTTTTGTCGAGTATTGTTTCATATTTTCCGTCATCCCGAAATTCAGAGTTTATCACCGTGGCGCAGAACTCGTATAACTCCGAATCGTCATAATAGAGTCTTTGCGTCTTTTCAATGTTTATATCGTTCTTCATTTTATACTCCTTGTAAAGTTTCGGGCAAAGGATAATATTTTATCGACAGCTATTTTAGCACCTTAACAAATAATTGTCAATATTTTTGAAATATAAAGAATTTCGGTTGATTTTGACAGCCGATTATGATAGAATAATTATCAGTAAAATGAGAAAAAGGAAAATACAATGAGAGATTATTCTAAACTTACCGTTACCGAGAAAGCCGAATTTTCAATAAAAAAGGGACATCCGTGGGTCTACGGCGAGGAAATTGTGTCGGTTGATAAACCATATACAAACGGTGAAATCGTAGATGTGGTTTCTAAAAAGGGGAAATGGCTCGGAAGCGGCTTTGTTAATGATAACAGCAAAATTCGCGTAAGAATTATTTCGGATAATACAAATGATAAATTCGACGAAGCATTTTGGACACGCAGAATAAAATATGCCGTTGAATACAGAAAAACCGTAATGCCGGGAGACGATTTTAAGTGCTGCCGTCTTATATTCGGTGAAGCAGATCGATTTCCGGGGCTTACAGTTGACCGCTTTGAAAATGTCCTTGTTGTTCAGATATTGTCGCTCGGAATTGAGATGATTAAAGACATTATCCTTAATGCGATTGTGAATATAATGAACGATATGGGAGAAACGATTGACTGCGTATACGAAAGAAATGACGTGAATGTCCGCCGACTCGAAGGACTTACAGAATATAAAGATTTTTATATGAATCGCGGTAGCAGAGAAAAATGCGACGGTATAGTACGTATTTGCGAAAACGGAATCTTTTACGATGTTGATTTTATTAACGGACAGAAAACCGGCTATTTTCTCGATCAAAAGTATAATCGTGCATCTGTTGCACGAATTGCAAGCGGAAAAAGAGTTCTCGATTGTTTTACTCATACCGGAGCATTTGCGTTGAATGCCGCAAGGGCAGGTGCCGATAGGGTGACCGCAATCGATATATCCGAAGACGCCATAAATATGACTAAAAAGAATGCGGCGATAAACAATCTGACTTCGAACATGGATTTTGTATGTGCCGATGTTTTCGATTATCTGACCGATGCGGTCGCAAATAAAAATTCGGATTACGACTTTATTATTTTGGATCCGCCCGCTTTTACAAAATCCAGAAGTACCGTAAAAGATGCTTACAGAGGGTATAAGGAGATAAATCTGAAAGCGATGCGGTTGCTTCCTCGAGGCGGCTATCTCGCCACGTGTTCATGTTCGCATTTTATGCCTCCCGAACTTTTCGAGCGTATGCTTGATGACGCGGCACACGATGCAAAAGTAAACCTGCGTCAAATTGAGGCAAGACAGCAGTCACCCGATCACCCGATTTTGCGCGGTGTCCCCGAGACCGAATATCTTAAATTTTATCTTTTCCAAGTTGTATAAAAAATCGGAGATTTCAAGAAAGAAATCTCCGATTTTTTTTGAAAGCAGTCATACTGTACGCTTTTTTGTACAGATTAAAATTATAATAAGATTGTAAATCAAAAAAAGATAATTGATTCTTTGAGAGGAGCGTCTGAATGATGAAAAATATATTGGATTATGACAAGCTGTTTGATGAAAGCGGTAAACAGATGATCGTATGTTCCGAAGGGAAGATCGGCGGCAACTATATGTCGGAGCAAAGCGTTAATGATGCGCATAATAAAATTCGGACATTTGAAACGGCGGATATCGGCTTATCGGAAGCATACAGATGTCTGTATGAAACTTTGGTAATGACGCCCGCACCGCTGCATTGTACTTATGTTGATAATTCATTCAATTTTGAAAATGAAGATACCGAGGATGGAAAACATAAGATTTTTTCCAACCTGTCTCTGTTTGCAATAGCAATACTTTCAATAATTGCAATAGCAATAATTATTTGATTCGGATTGTCGGGTAAGGGTTTAATCAACGAGCCGACATTAACGCGTGAATGCATGAATATTCGAAAATCTGTCAATCGCGGCAATATGTAATCCCCTTAAAGCGGAAACTTGAAAATTATTTTCAAAATCTGCTTTAAGGGGATTTTGCCATTCGATATAATTTATATTTCTTCCAATACGATTTTGCTTGATACCGATGACGAAAAGGCAATTAAAAATCAAGATTTGTTCCGCTTAGTGCCGCACCGATTACCGTGCCGAAGCTTGAATAGTTCGGTATTATGAAATTTACATTAAACATCTGGTTCATCGTATTGAATATTTTTTTTGCTTGAGGCAAATTGGTCAGATTTCCTGTTAATACCACATTTTTTATATTGTACGATCTGGCTGCAAACACAGAAAGCATTGTTACCGTTTCGAATATCATGTTAATTATTCCGAGAGCCAAATCGGAGCTTGTTGCCACATCACTCAACTTTCCGAAATTTGATGCGGTAAGATCTGGTGCCAAACCGGGATGAACATCGGGTTTGGTTATATCACTGACTCTTAAATCGACATTTGAAAGATTTCCTTTTTCCGCAAGTTCGACTATGTGATGGATATTTTCCATTCCGAGCAGTTTTTTTGACAGTCCGAGCAATGTGCCGCCTCCGACACCCGTTCCTCCGAGATACTCGGAGTCATATCCGCGCTTGGCGTGGACAAGTGCCGTACCTGTTCCCATGCTTACAACAATTGCTTCATCAAGTCCCGATAAGAAGAGGCCGCCT
>CAZHPU010000146.1:0-4425 GCA_964534435.1 uncultured Lachnospiraceae bacterium
CCTGGTTCTACGGTCAAGAGGTAAGAGATAAAAATTCGAGAAGCACAAATCACGCGTGGTGCGTGGTCTTTATCTCGTGGTGCGCCGACCGCGCGGGAATCCCGACGGGCGTCGTTCCGAAAACGGCGGGCGTATGGTACATCTACGAATTTTATAAAGACCTGGGACTTTACCACACGAGAAAGAGCGGATATGTCCCGAATCCCGGCGATATCGTGATTTTCTCGAGTATCGGTCACGCGGGAATCGTCGAGTCGGTAAGCGGCAGTACGGTTACCGTAATCGAGGGCAACTATTCGGACAGCGTCGTACGCAACACATACAGCATCAAATCGTCGAAAATCGCGGGCTACGCATCGCCCGACTACAACTGAACGGGTAATTTTAAGGAGACGGCGGATTTTGCCGTCTCCTTTATAAATATTTCCACAAAAAACACGATATTTGTTACTTTTGCCTATTGACAAATCGCCCGTATTGTAGTAAAAATAAACTGTAAAACTGTGTTAAAAAAGTAACGCATTATATGGGTGAAATTATCCGAAAAAGGAGAAGATATTATGCCGAAAGAAGAAAAGATTGTACCCCCGCTGGCGGTCGGCAGTCCGTGGAATCTCGCGGATATGGCAACCGCTCTCGATATACTCGACAGCACATACAGGGAAAGCGGCGCCGAAAAGACGATAAACCCGAATGTCGCCGCCGACTATGCCGCCCTCTGCACGGTTATCGCGCAGGCCGAGGAAGCGGCGAAAGAGGGACGTTCGGAGGATGCCGAAAAAATCAGCGGAATGGCGAGAAAATACGCCTCCAACTGTCTGCACGGGACAAGTATCCCCGGCACGGTTATCGAAGATCCGCTGGGCGAGGGCGAGGATACGCCCTGGCCGCTTGAAAGAATGCACTATTTCCAGAACGTTTTCTCGTATATTGTCTATTCGCGCATACTGAATCCGCTCGGCAAATGGGAAGATGTAAACTGCAACATCGTAAACGGTCAGTACGGCAGCTATATGAAGAGCGTGTCCGATCCCGTCCGCACCGAAGCCGACAGAATCGCATCCGCACTCGCGGCATCTTGGAAATATACAGTCGGCGAGGCATCCGAGGCGGGACTCGCCTACATAAACGGCGATCTGCGCGGCGATCTGTACAAAGTCTTTATGAGCGCCGACGGACGCGGCGACTGTACATCCGAATTTCTCGGTGGCGTGATTTCCCGCATAAAAGCGTCTGTTCCCGCCGCTGCGGCGACCGAAATGCCGCTGCTTAAACTGCCCGAAGGAAAAATCCTGCCGAAAGATCTGCGCACCGCGCTCGGCGAATATGCGGAGAAGGCGCTCGACTACGACAAGAAGGTCACCGATCTCGAAGCGCTTGCGGGCCCCGCCGATCCCGATTTCTCGTTCGATTATGAGAAATACGAAAAAGACATCGACAACTGCGTAAATATGGTGAGATTCGGCTCGAATGAATATTTCGAGCATATGTACGGCCATATCGAGACGATAAAGAAGCTCGAAAACTATGTTAAGAGCAACGACTATGTTCTCGCAAACTACAACAGCCCGAAAGAAGCGGTCGGCGGCGCGGGCTCGCTCGATTTCGATGTCGAAAAACAGCTTGTCGAGCAGCTCTGCAAATACAAGGTCGATCCGCGTGGCGATCTCAAAAACGTCAAGAATCTCAATGAACGTCCCGACGCGACAAGAAAATATATCGTCGATGCCTTGAAATTTTACGCCGATCTCCCGAACAGGTATATCGGGGAATATGCCGAAAACATCGCGAGAAACGTGATGGACACCCCTTACAGCGGGATAAAATCGTCTGTCGGCGGCTATATCTGCTTCTCCGAACACAAAGAGCCGTCCGAAATGACCGATGATGAAAGCGATGATTTCGAGAGAGAGAAGGCGCTGAACTGGACGCCGGTCGACAACAAAATCGTTCTCGATTATGTCGAAGAGGACAAGCTCACCCCCGAAGAGAAAAAGGCGCTCGCCAAGAAGCGCGCGAAAGAGAAAATCAAGTTCGAGGACGAGGTAAACGCGCCGATTCTGAAATTCTGCAAAGAGGAAAATCTGCTCACCAAAACGCTCGAGGACGGCAAAACGGTAAATCTCGAAGCGGCGCTTGAAAAAAATCTCAAAATTCTCGTCCGCTGGCTGAACACATCGAGAAAAGAGCTCGGAATCTATCAAGATATGCCGTTCGGCGGAGGACGCAACTACACATACGGTAAAAATCTCACCTCCGCGCAGTCGGTCGCCGCGCTCAAAGAGGTCAACGGCGCGCTGATTTTCGTCAGGGAAATCGCCGAAAAGGCGGGACTCGGCGGCAGTTTCAAGCTGAAAATATCGAACAGGCCCGAAATCGAGAAAGATCTCAGAAGTCTCGCGGATCTGCTCACCGCAAAACATATGAGCCGCGAGATGCCGAAAGTTGCGAAAGAACTCGCCGAGAAGAATCTCGCCGATCAAAAGACGGCATGGAAGAAGCTGTCGGCGGACGAAATTCAAAAAGCGCTTGACGAGAGAAACGAGCTTATCGACAAAATCGGCGACGACATCGAACAGATGGGCGAACTCTGCGGCAAGGGATTCTGCAAAAACGAGCTGGGCGCGATTTCGGCAGACTGCGGCGCGTCGCTGAAAACGATGAAGATCACCGCCGAATCGCTCGCGAAGAAGCTCGCCGAAAAACGTGTCGAAGAAGCCGAAAGACAGAGAAAAGAGGCCGAAAAAGAGAAGAAAGCGGCCGAAAAGCGGGCAAAAGAAGAGAAAAAGAGACTCGAACGCGAGAAGAAGGAAGCCGAGGCGAGAGAGAAAGCCGAAAGAGAAAAGGCGGAAAAAGCCGAAAACGCCGCTCCCGAAAACGAAGCCTCGGTAGAAAATGCCGCAGAGGACGGCAGCTATCTCGCGAACGCGATGGCAAACGCCGCCGAAAACGGCAGGGCGAACGATAACGCCGAATATGATCCCGACGATATTTTCGCCGCCGCCGACCGCATGGCAGCCGCAAACAACGAATTCGATCCCGACAGCAAAAAATACGACACCAGCAGACTGAATCCCGCGAGAAACACAACCGAAGAGGGAATAACGCGTGACGGAATCGTCGCAATCGCGAGGGCGCTTGTCGACGAGGGGCATGTCGAGCATGACGAGTTCGACCGCATGAAAGCTGCGCTGAACGCCTATGCCGAAGCGGTCAAGAGATACGGATTCAACGGAATCCATCCGAAAGAGGTTGCGAAGGTGTATCCGCCCGAAAATTCGGATGCGCTCGCCGAGGATCAGACCGTCTTAGATGCCGCGAACGAGGCCTACGCCGCCTGCCTCGCCTATCTCGAAACGCATCTCGAAACAAGCGTTACGCACGGACGCGTTCCGCTCAGAGACGACACCGTGCAGAAGAAGATCGGCGGACAGTGGTCGGCATCCGGACGGCTGCGCAAGCAGGCCGCTCTCGCCGCGATGAGAATGTTCACATCTCTGCCCGAATCGGCGGATGTCGTAAGGGCATACGACAGCATTGTCACCTACCGCACCGACCGCGAAAAAATCCACTCCCGCGATTTCGATATGCTCGAAAATTCGCTGAAACCGATGTTCGGCGGCGGCGCCTATGTCGAGCTTTCGAAGAAGATGGCCGAACAGAAAGCCGCGCGCGTGAAAGAGAGAGCCGAGAAAAAGCGGCTTGCCGAAGAGAGAAAACGCCAAAAGGAAGCCGAAAAACAGAACGGCGCGCCGAGAGTATAAGAGCATAAACGAAAAAAACAACCGATACGATGCGTATCGGTTGTTTTTTATGGAGCGGATTACGGGGCTCGAACCCGCCACCTCCACCTTGGCAAGGTGGCGCTCTACCAAATGAGCTAAATCCGCGTGCGGCTGCTTTCTGTGACTATTATAGCATAACTTTTTTCTCTGTCAAGAGAAAGTGCGAAATTTCCGAAAAATCGCGGAAAAAGCGTTCGGCGGCGGTGTCTGATATGAACCGAAATCGCAAAAATCGAACAGAATGTAAATGAATCGGCAAAAGAGTGTAAAAGAATGTAAAAGCGAGCAAAAGAGCGGCTCCGATTATTGACAAAAGGGCGAAAAAGTAGTAAAATACAAAATGGAAAATTAAGATTTTCCATTTTGTATTGAATATATATCAAAAACCTTCGGTTTTTGAATTAAGTATATATCGAAAACCTACGGTTTTCGAATTAAGTATTTGCCTAAATGTCTTACGACATTTATTCGGCGTTGCCGAATACGGCAAATACCGCTCGGAATTTAGAAAGCGGAATTTTCGGCGTTGCCGAATACGGCAAATATCCGCTCAACCCAAAACGCTGTCGCGTTTTGGCTGCATATATATCGAAAACCTGCGGTTTTCGAATTAAGTATATATCGAAAACCTGCGGTTTTC
>CAZHPU010000147.1:0-4410 GCA_964534435.1 uncultured Lachnospiraceae bacterium
GATTGCGGGAAATCCGATGCCCGCCGCCGCGCGTCTGCCCTTTATGGCGGCAGAACTTGTAATCATGGCGGCGGTTGCGGGACTTTTCTCGAAAAAAATCGCCGAAAAAGCGTGGATGTCATTACCTGCGGCGGCTCTCGCGCTCATCATCGGACGCGCGTCATTCGCCGGTCTTGTCGCTCTCTTCGGCAGATTTTTCTCGCTTAATCTGTCGGTGATTTTGGGACAGATCAAGGCGGGCGTACCCGGACTTCTGCTCTGCGCCGTCATTGTACCCGTATCGACCCTCATAATCTCGCGTCTCGCGGGCGCGTCCGACAACAAGTGATGACCGATCTCGAAAAGGCGAAATCGGCGCTTTTCGGACATTCGATTGCGCTCTGCCGCGGTGAAAGTCTTGTCACCGACGACTCGCGCGGAATCGCTCCCATGATGAAATTTATCGGGGAGGGAAGAGATCTTCGCGGATTCTCCGCCGCCGACATCGTTGTCGGCAGAGCGGCGGCCTTCCTCTTTATAAAGGCGGGAATTTCGGCGGTCTATGCCGAAAATCTCTCGCGCGGCGGGCTCGAACTTCTCGAAAAAGCGGGAATTTATACCGAATATAAAAATCTCGCCGAATATATTCTGAACCGCAGGGGCGACGGCATCTGTCCGATGGAGGATGCGGTGGCATCCGCCGAAAATCCCGACGATGCCTGTTTTCTGATTAAAAAGCGGATGTCCGAGCTGAAAGCGGCGGCGGAAAGCGGAAAAAAGTCTTAAAACGCGCGGAAAATATCGAAAAGCACCGGAAAAATCGGAAAACGCCGAAATAATGAACGCAAGGTAAATTTTGCGCCGAATTTTGTCGGTTTGTTGACTTACGAATAAAAAAATGTTAAAATTAACTATTCGAAAATCGTTCGGCTGTCAAACACGGCTGCCGCGCGGATAAAATACGAAAAGGAGGGCGGTCGGCATGGCCGAAGATCTCAAAAAGAATTTCGCGGAAAATCTGACCGCGCTTCGCGGCAAAGCGGGACTGACTCAGGCCCAGCTTGCCGAAAAAATCAGCTATTCGGACAAAGCGGTCTCGAAATGGGAGAGAGGGGAGTCGATTCCCGATGTCGGCGCGCTCAAAAGCATCGCCGATCTCTTCTCGGTAACCGTCGACTATCTCATCGTTCATCATGACGAGAATGCCACCGATTTCGCAGAAGGCGAAAACTCCGAGAAAAAACCGACGGTAAGCCGCAAAATGATAACGATGACCGCGCTTATCGGAATTTTCGCGCTCGCGACACTCGTTTTCATCGCGCTCTGGCTGAGCGGTCATATTGTCTGGACGGTATATGTCGCATCGATTCCCGCCGCGCTGATCACCCATCTTGTGCTCAACTCGGTCTGGAACGAGGGAAAAGGCAACTTCTACATCGTGTCGCTTCTGATGATAAGCCTGATTGCTCTCGTTTATGTCTGTTTCCTCCCGAAAAATCTCTGGCAGCTTTTTCTGCTCGCCATTCCGTCGGAGGCAACGATTATCTTCGGTTTTCACATCAAGCCGGGCAAAAAACGCTGAAAAAAATTAAATTCTACTGTCGGTAGAGTCGGATTTTCCGATTCTACCGACATTTTCTCTTCGGTAGAGAGCAAAATTCGGGCGGTAGAGCCGATTTCGAGAGAGCGTAGAGAACGGCGGCGGCAAAGTAGGTTGATTTTGTCCTGCGGCGGGTTTATAATCGGACTGTAAATCGCAGACGCGTATGCAGACGCATATCGAATGCGAAACAAGTGAAAAAACAGAGCGGAAAATCGGTTTGCGAAAAGGCGGATTTTCACGGCTCTTTCGTATGTCCGAAGATTGAAAGGCAGACCGCAAAAAATGATAAAAATTTTAACAGATACATCGGCAAATCTCGAAAGAAAGACAATCGACGAGTATTCGCTCACCGTGATTCCGTTCAACTATACGGTGAACGGGGAGGTCGGCGAAAAAGACGGCACCGAATTTGACGGCAAAGCCTTCTATGACAGCATCCGCGCGGGCGCCGACGTCAGAACATCGATGATAAATCCCGAGGGATACAAAGACGCTTTCGAAAAGCATCTTCACCGAGGTGACGATGTCATCTACATCGGAATGTCGGGCGGAATAAGCGGCTCGGCAAATGCCGCAAAATTTGCCGCCGACGAACTTTGCGAACTCTATCCCGACAGAAAAATCGCGGCGATAGATTCGCGCGCCGCATCTCTCGGAGAGGGACTTCAGGTAATATATGCCGCAAAACTGCTGAAAGACGGCAAAAATTTCGACGAAATCGTAAATATGACTCTCGAATATTCGGAAAATATCTGCCAGTATTTCACGGTTGACGATCTCTGCCATCTGCAAAAGGGCGGACGGCTGTCCAAAGTCGCGGCGGTTGTCGGCTCACTTCTTCAGATAAAGCCGATTCTCACCGGCGACGAAAACGGCAGAATAGTCACCTGCGGCAAGGCGAGAGGAAAAAAGAGGGTTCTCTGCGAGCTTGCCGACAGATATGCCGAACTTGCCGATGACAAGAGCGCGCCGATAGGAATCGCCGATGCCGACGATCCGAGCGGGACCGATTTTCTGCTCGAAAAACTCGCCGAAAAGGGATTCTGCGGCGAGGCGATAAGAGTCTGCTATGAGCCCGTTACAGGCTCGCATGTCGGCCCCGGCGCGGTCGCGCTCTTCTTCCACGGCCGGCATAAATAATAAAAAAACGGAAATTCGGTGAATTTTCCGAATTTTCGGGAAATTCGGCGAATATTTCGTAAATGATACGGAAACATCCGATTTTGCATCGATTTGAAAGGGATGATTGTTTTGACAAGAACACCGATAAGAGAAAGGGAACTGCCGAAATATACGAGGGGCGAGGACATCGCCAACATGGTGACTCATATTGTCGGGGGAGCGCTCGGCATAATCGTAACCGTTTTGTCGGTACTTACAGCCGCATTTCACAAAAATCCCGCGGGAATTGTCGGCGGCGCGATATACGGGGCATCGATGATCGCCCTTTACAGCGTGTCGAGCGTCTATCACGGACTGCGTCCCGGGCTCGGAAAGAAAGTTATGCAGGTTATCGACCACTGCACGATATATTTTCTGATTGCGGGTACATACACGCCGATTCTGCTTTCCTCAATCGCACCCGTTTATCCCGCGCTCGCGTGGACCGTGTTCGGAATCGAGTGGGGACTTACCGCATTCGCGGTCGTTTTCACCGCGATTGACCATAAAAAATACGCGGCACTTTCGATGACCTGCTATATCGGCATGGGCTGGTGCATAATATTCGCGATGAAAGCGACAATCGAATGTATGGGCAAGGTCGGCTTCCTCTGGCTGCTTGCGGGAGGTGTCGCCTATACCGTCGGCGCCGTTCTTTACGGAATCGGTCACAAAAAGCCGATTTACCATACCGTTTTCCACGTGTTTGTCGATCTCGGCTCGATTCTTCAGGCGGTCTGCATTCTTTTCTATGTGCTCTGATGCCTCAATATGACATATTCCCCCCGCTCGTCGGCATAATCGACAAGCGGGGAATTGTTTTTTTGTGCATATTTCACGGTAGAGTCCGCTCGGTGAAAAAAATTCGCCGAAAAGGCGGTTTACTATTGCAATTTGACGATATATGTGTTACAATGGGAAAACATACGAAAAAATTTCGGAATTTATAAAGGAACGGGGAAATACCCCGATGTGTGGCATAATGAAGAAAAAACTGACTATTGCCGAAACGGTCACGGTCGGCAGCATGCTGTTCGGACTCTTTTTCGGCGCCGGCAACCTGATTTTCCCCGTTTTTATGGGACAGTCGGCAGGCGAAAATGTCCTGCCCGCGATTATAGGATTTCTGATAACCGGTGTCGGAATTCCGCTTCTCGGCGTTGCTTCGCTCGGCATGAGCCGCAGCAACGGCGTTTACGAAATGAGCGGATTTGTCGGAAAGAAATACGCGGTTTTTTTCACGGTTGCCCTTTATCTTACAATCGGGCCGTTCTTCGCGATTCCGAGATGCGCATCGACCTCTTTCTCGGTCGGAATTAAGCCGATGATTGCAGATGACAACCTCACCGTCGCCGCCACATGGATTTTTTCGGCGCTCTTTTTCGCCGCGGTGCTTATATTCTCGCTTTTCCCCGGTAAGATTCTCACATGGGTAGGACGCATCCTAACCCCGCTTTTCCTCGTAAGTCTCGGTATTCTGCTCATATACGCCCTCGTCAGCCCGATGGGCGATTACTCTGCGGTCGAGCCGCAGCAGGCATATCAAAGCGGCGCGCTTTTCAAGGGATTTATCGAGGGATACAACACGATGGACGTGCTTGCGGGACTTGCTTTCGGAATCGTCGTTGTCAACGCGATAAAAGGCGTCGGTGTCAAAGATCCGTCGG
>CAZHPU010000148.1:0-4361 GCA_964534435.1 uncultured Lachnospiraceae bacterium
ATTATGCAGATGTCGGAGGTGCGGGCCGAACGGCTTTCGTCGGCACCGTCCGGGTCATCGGCGGCGTTCCCGCCCTCAACACGGTATAATCCCGCTTCTTCGAGTGCTTCCGCCATAACGGTGCTTTCATATTGATTAACCTTGCATCCGAGTGTGTGTATCGTAAAGGTCATTGCAGAATATACATCCTTTTTCGTCTTGCTTTTCGGGTGTCTGCCCGCATTTCTCTGTATTTTATCATATAAGACATAAAAAGTAAAGTCTTTTATGAAATTATAATTAAAATCATCCCAATAACAAGCTAATCCCCTCGCGGAGAGTCACGAGGGAATTATATATTGAAATCGTTTACGCTGCTTTTTCTGTTTATGAGTTATGCTTTCGGATTACAGCTGATTTTCGACTTTTCAATAGTTGTAACTCGTTTTGGCGAATATTGCTCTGATATCTCTGATAATACAGACAGCAATTTTCGTCTGTATATTCAATGCGGTTAACCGTGTTAACCGATGACAATACCTGACGCATAAACCGTTCGCCCCGATTCGGGGCGGCAATTTATCGGCGGCGGGGTTTATCTATATGCATTGCCGCATAAAAAGGAAACAGCAGCAAGGAAATAGGCAAGCATAAAAGTCAAATACAGCAGTACATATTATATCACCACTTTAGATTTTTGGTTCCGGCTAAGAGTTGCCGCTTATTGGGCGGCGGCTCCTCCCGACACGCGGTTTCGAAGCTTTTCCATGGCTTTGTTTTCTATAAACCGCACCCCTTCGGCGCTGAGGCTGAGCTTCTTTCCAACGGCGCGGAGAGTCATTTCTTTTTTTCCGCCGATTCCGTATCTCATTTTCAGCACGTCCGATTCTTTTTCGGTAAGTGTCGTCCGCATCAGTTCAGACAGAAAAAGCGCATCGTTTACAGCTTCGGATGAGCCGTCGTCCGTAAAGTTAAGCTTTTCGAACTCGTCATCATTCGTGCTCATAACTATCGGATCGGGGCTTAAATAGCATTTCACGCATTCATCAAACTGCCCACGTGTCAGCTGTCTTCCGTCGGCTTTTTCGCTTTCGGAAAAATCGGCATAGAGTTTTTCGACATTTTCAATCGGTTTTCCTTTGCAGTATGCCGAAAGGCGGCGGACTCTGTCATAGAGATTTGACGGAAGCCGCATTTCGTAGCCGCCGCTGCACAGATCGCGGCGGATATAATGGTCTATCGCAGTCCATGCGTATGTGGTAAAGCGGCAGTTAAGCGAAGGTGAAAAATTGCGCGCCGCTTTAATCAGCGCGATGATTCCGCTCTGCACCAAATCATCATCATCCATCGAGCCGTGCGTGTTGACCGATTTCGCAATTTTTTTGACAAGTCCCATATTGTTGGCGACAAGTTCGTCAAGTGCCGAAGAGCTTCCGGATTTTATATCCAGGCAAAGATCCTCGTTTGTTTTGCGTGTTGTTTTTGTGCTTTGAGTTACGACAGCCATTTTTTTACGCCCTTTCTTCATCTTTTTTTCGTTTGCAAGCGAATTATAACAAAGCAAGTGTACAAAAAAACGTACAGTATAAAAAATCTCAGCTTTTTTTCATAATATTTTTTCGGTATATCTTTATTTTTTTTTCATCTGTGATATAATATCGGCATACGACAGCAGTCGAAAGGAGTTACATAAAATGGAACTTAAAGGAAAAAAGATCAATTTTCTCGGTGACAGTATAACCGAAGGTCACGGAGTTGCAAATCCCGAAAACATATTTCACGCACGTCTGAAAAGAAGCGAGGGACTTCTTGAAGCGAGAAACTACGGAATAGGCGGAACACGCATCGCTCCCCAGCACGGCGGCAGTCTTGTAAAAGAATGGGATCAGGATTTTCTTTCACGTGTTGACATCATGGATCCCGACGCCGACATTATCGTCGTATTCGGCGGAACAAACGATTACGGTCACGGCGACGCGCCCATCGGCGAGATTTCCGACCGCACACCCGACACCTTTTACGGCGCTCTCCATACTCTCATAAACAAGCTCTACGCGAAATATCCTCACGCTCAGCTCGTTTTCATGACACCCACTCACCGCTTTAACGAGGAATCGCCTCGCGGCGACGGCTACAAGCAGCCCACACTTCCCCTTTCGGGCTATGTGGATGTTATAAAAGATGTCTGCCGCTATTATGCGATCCCCGTGCTCGATTTGTTTGCATGTTCGTCGATTCAGCCTGCGGTTGAATGTCTTAAAGAGCAGTTTATGCCCGACGGACTTCATCCCAACGATGCGGGACACGAGATTATCGCATCACGTCTTGCGGGATTTTTGAAATCACTTTGATAAAAGTAAAACCGAGGGAATTTTCCCTCGGTTTTACTTTTATCGGACAGCGGTCGGCACCGACCGCACGTTCTCTTTATTCTTTTTCGCGCTTTTTTCTCAGATATTTTGCGCATAATACCGAAACCGTAACGCACACAAGCGCCGCCGTTGTCAAAAGAAATGCTATATCTCCGGTTTGCGGTATTTTCGACTGCGATTCCTTTTGCGCGGACGCCGACGACGCGGCTCTTCCGTAAAGGGTAATCTCGTTTATTTTCAGCGATCTGTCGACGCTTTCAAGTTCAAGCTTGTATTCAACCGCCGCTCCGCCTACACCGCCCGATGCGGGCAGCCAGACATTTCCCGATTTGACAAGCAGCGTCCATATAAGCGAACGTCCTCCGTTATCCTCATAGCTGACGGTGCAGTCGGTAAGAGTGCATGCCGAAGATGTTCTGAAATAAATCTCGATTGTTCTGCTGAATGTGGCGATTCCGATTGCACATGATGTGGTCTCGTCGCCGTCGAACATTCTCGCGACACCGAAGCCCGACGACTGCTTTTTGTTCATCTTCCCTATTGTGATATTCAGAATATCGACCGAGAGCGCGGTCGGCAGTTCGGTCTGCACACTGTCGGTAAAGACGCCGGTATGTTCGGCCGTTTCGGCGGCATATCCGTCCGTGTCGGGCACGGTTTCGGCCGCTGTCGGAAATACCGACAAGAAAAGAAGGCAAATCACGACAAAAAGCGCGACAGCACCTATCGGTTGCTTCGATTTCGATTTATATGTCATTGTTCCGCTCATGCCGTCACCTCCGTTGTCTTTTATCTAATTTATCGGGTATCATTCTGTTTCCGATGTTATTTTAACATATTATTAACTATTTGTCAATAATTTCGGACAATTTTTTAATAATTTTCGGCAAAATCCGTAAATTCGGCATTTTTGACAGACTGTCAAACAAATTTCGAAAAAAAGTTGACATCATCCGCCGATTTCGGTATAATGTAGATATTATACTTACGGCGTTGTATTTCACTTATATAGAGTACGAGCCATAAAAGCTCATAAAAACGAAAGGAAAATCAAATGAAAAAATTTAAGCTGATTGCGGCTTTGCTCGTCCTGCCGATTCTTCTCACCTCCTGCTCGATTTTCGAGGGTGGGAGCGGCAAGCAGACCGATAAAAACATAACCGTTCTGACAGATCCGATAACAACCGAAGCACCTACGACAGACAGTGCGGCTGTCACAACAGCTCCCGCAACATCCGAGCTGCCGACAACCACCGCGAAGCCGACCGAGCCTACTATAGAGGCTGTGGAGGCAACAATCATCGCGGTAGGCGACAACCTTATTCACGGGCCGCTCATCACCAGCGGCAAAAAAGCGGGATATGACACCCTTTACAAAGAGCTTGCGCCCATGATTTCGGCGGCTGATCTCGCGATAATCAATCAGGAAACGATATTCACATACAATGAGAAAGAATATTCGGGCTATCCGAAGTTCGCTTCCCCGACCGCAATCGGCGAAGCGGCGCTCGCGGCGGGATTCGATGTTTTCTCAACCGCGACCAACCACACCGCCGATCACGGCGAGCAGGCAATACTCGACACGCTTGATTTCTGGGAAAAGCATCCCGAAGGAACGGTTCTCGGAATTTACAAAGACAAAGCCGACCGCGACAACATTCCCGTTGTTACGGTAAACGGAATTAAAATAGCCCTGCTCAACTACACCTACGGAATGAACCAAAGTCTCTCCAATGGTGGATGGTCGACATCATGGGCAGAAGCTTGACAGACGATATTAAGGCGACGATTTCGGCGCGGATAGAAAAAGCAAAAGAAATCAGCGATTTTGTGATTGTCTGCGCTCACTGGGGCAGCGAATATGTCAACACACCCACAAGCTCGGAGATTGCGTGGGCGCAGTTCTACGCCGACTGCGGTGTCGATCTTGTCATCGGCACACATCCGCATGTCGTACAGCCCGTCATGGAGGTCGAGGGCAAGAACGGCAACAAAACGGTTGTCTACTAT
>CAZHPU010000149.1:0-2137 GCA_964534435.1 uncultured Lachnospiraceae bacterium
TGTCGCAATCAGCGAATTGTCGAAGATGTTGCCGTCCATGTTTTCGCCCGCGACCTCGGGCAGCATGACCGAGAGCGTCGATACGGCCATAGACGCGATTATAAAGAGAACGCATTTGCCCCACGGGAGTTTTGCGAGTTTCAGCAGTCCGAAGAAGCTCTTCATGCCCCCTCTTTTCCCGCTCTTCTTACCTTTTTTGATTTTTTCGTCTTTTTTGATTTCGGTATCCATTATGCCATGCCTCCTTCTCTTGTCTGTATTTTGTGCATGGCAGAAAATCCGCCGTCCGCCGCCATAAGTTCGGCATAGCTTCCGCTTTCGGCGATTTCCCCGTTTTCGAGAAGAATTACAAAATCGGCGTCCTTCGCAAAGCTTATCTTGTGGGTAACCGTAATCACGGTATGCCCTTTTAACAGATTATGCACCGCGTCATAGCAGGCCTGCTCGGCGCAGGCATCGAGATTCGATGTCGCCTCGTCAAGCAGAATGATTTCGGGCGGATTAAGCAGCAGTCTCGCGATGCAGACGCGCTGACGCTGTCCTCCCGACAGGTTTCCGCCGCCCTCGCCGACCTCGGTGTCGAGCCCGTCGGGCAGTTCGGAGATAATTCCCGCCATTCCGATTTTTTCAAGGCGTTCCGTAAGTTCGGCATCCGTAATTTTCTCATCAAGGCAGTAGAGCAGATTGTCGCGCACGCTTCCCTCGACAAGCGCGGCATCCTGAGTCATATAGCCGACCGATTTTCTCCACGACTCGAGAGAATAATCTTTTATGTTTTTTTCGCCGTAGAGAATTTCACCCTCGTCGGGCTCGTAGAAGCGTTCGAGAAGATTCATCAGCGTGCTTTTTCCCGCGCCGCTCATGCCGACAACGGCGGTCAGCTTTCCTTTCGGAATCGTAAAGCAGATGTCTTTCAGCACGCGGTTTTCCCCGTATCCGAAAGATACATGGTTAAATTCTATACACTTGTCGGCGGGCTCGAACTTTTCGCCGCTTTCGTACGGCTCTTCGGCCTCGTCCGAAAGCTCGGAAATGCGGTGCATCGCGCCCTGCGCGGTTTTGAGATCATTCCAGATTGTCATCATGGTGTCGACACTGCCCGACAGATTTGTCGAATAAAGGTAGAATGCCACCCAGACGCTCACCGTGATGATGTTTCTTTTAATCAGATAGATGCCGAAGAAGATTACGATAAGCGATTCGGCAACCGTGAGCAGAGTCGAAATCGACGAAAAGGCGTTGCCTATCCATGTCATCTTCATCTTGGTCTTATAGAGCTCGCCGGTCAGCTTCTCGCTCTGTTTTGTCGCCTTTTCCTCCTGCACGAATGTCTTAATCAGCGGAATATTCGAGAGAATTTCGGCAATTCCTGCGGTAAGTTCGGCGACACGCATCTGCAAAATGTTGTTCCACTTGAAATCGACACGGCCCTTGAAAATTCCGATGGCGATAATCAGCGGAATTATTATCAGTTCGGCAAGCACGAGATGCTTATCGTATGAGAAAAGTATAACGGTTGTGCCGATTAAGGTGTAGATGTTCGATATAAGCCCCGCAATATCGTCGGTGAGAAATCCGCTGAGCATTGTCGTGTCCTCGGTGACACGGCTGATAAGCTCGGATGTGCCGTCCTCGCTGTACGCGTTTATCGGCAGACGCAGAGCCTTTTGCCAGAGCGAATTGCGGAAACGCCTTGAAATGTTTCCTTTCACAATCATGCAGAGCGACTGATAGAGTGTATCGGCAAACGCTCCGCCGATTAGGACGGCTATCGTGAGTATAATGATTTTCGTGCCGAAATCACCGCTCGTAATCTGCTCGGTGTAATCGGGGAACATCAGATTGAGCTGCGCGACAAGCAGAGACGCCAGCACGCAGCCGATTATTCCGACATACGGCAGTTTTGTTTTGGCTGTAAACCGCAGAAACGGCTTCCATTTCTGCTTTACCTTTTTGGTTTTCTTATCGGTTTTGTCCATCGTTTAACCTCATATTATTTCGACATTGAAGCGCTCATCGAAATATTCGAAAATTTTGGCTTTGAGATAGGTCTCCTTCTGCTGTTTGACATAATCTTCATAGGACATACTCTCCATAAGTTCTTCTTTCGAATAGTCCTCGCTCACCATTTCGTCGA
>CAZHPU010000149.1:2147-4330 GCA_964534435.1 uncultured Lachnospiraceae bacterium
CGTCACGCGTCCATTCGACACCGTCCTCTTTCGCCATAGGTTCCGCGACGGCGCAGAGTTTCAGAGTTTTTTCGATTTCGCCCCTGAAATTCTTCTTGCTCTCGTCAAGCGTCTTTCCGTGATATTTTACCTGCATATACTCCTCGAAATCGCCTTCAAGCTCGTTTTCGAGATACGCGACGTCTTTTTCGTACTGCTCTTCGATCTCGCTTTCGTCGACCTCGAACAGACTCTCTTCGATGATTTTTTTGCTTACGAGAAGCCAGAGTGCCTCCTGTTTCTTCTCTTTTTCGGCATTTACAAGTTCATCGGTCACATAATCGGTATATTCGCCGACGGTCGACACATCCTCGATGCCCATTTTCGCCGCCATATCGTCGGTAAATTCGGGAACGGAGCGGTATCTCACCCAGAGCAGACTGACTTTTGCGTCTGTTCCGCCGATATTCACCGAAAAAACATCGCCTTTTTTCTTTCCGACAACCGCGCTGTCGATTTCGGCGTAAAAATAGCCCTTTCCGACCGAAAAACGCTCGCACTCGCTCGATATTACAGGATCGGCGCACTCGATTTTCACGGCGGCGATGTCGCCCTTTTGAACCGCGCCCTCGCGTTCCTTTATCGTCAGAAAATGTTCGGCGGCCTTTTCGATTAAATCATCGATGTCCTTTTGTTTGATTTTGATTTCGAACAGCTTGTCGGGCAGTTCGCATTTTGTAAAATCATAGAGTTTCAGTATCTTCACCATACCGTTTTACCTCCCTTTCCGCAATGCCGCGGCATATATGTACAGCTTGTATAATTATACAATTTTATCGGTGTATGTGTAAACAGAGAACGCGGATTTCGTCGCAAATTATGTAAATTCCGTGCTTTTTCGGTGAAATCACGCAAAAACAGCCGATACGCAAAGTATCGGCTGTTTTTTTATCGTTTTACCGCTTCATCGGGATTTTCGCGATAAAGCTGACATTTTTTCCCTCAAACTCGGGATAGACCGTGCCGTCGTATTTTTCGGCGGTACGCAGAGCGCTCGCGAGTCCCAGCCCCTCGTGTGATTTCTTGGTCGTGAACCCGGGCGTGAAAACGCGGCTCATTTCATCGGGCGGGAGATGACATTCGTTCGACACCTTTATGATATTGTATTTGCCGCGCTTGATGATGAGAAGATTTATCACTCTGCATTTGTTTTCGGGATGCAGTTCAAGCTCGTCGACCGCGTTTTGCAGCAGATTTCCGAGAATTGTGTTTGTTTCGTACACCGATGTCGATATAAACTGCAGATTGTCGTGAATTTCGATTTCCAGCCGCAGCCCTTTCTGCATCGCCATCTCGCTGAATGTGTTGAGCAGCGCACTCGCGGCGGGACTCGCGAGCGGCAGAAGCTCGTTGGTGCTTCTCACCGTTTTCATCATGCTGTTAACATAGTCGCGGCATTCGTCATAGCGTCCGCTCTCGATCATTCCGTAAATCGTCTGCATATGGAAATTGAAGTCATGCCGCTGTGAGCGGATAATCCGCATAAAATTCAGAAGCTCCGCCTGATACTGCTTGTCGATAAGGCTCTCTATCCGCTCCTTGAAGCTCTTTACCTGCATTTTCAGCAAAACAAGCACGAAAATATGAAAAATCAGAGCGAACGCAAGCGAATATACCGACAGTTCCACCGCTCCGCAAAGCAGAAGAATCTGCAAAATAAGAAGCAGACAAAGCCCCGGGAAAAAGAAAAACTGCCGTGAAAATACCGATTTTTTCTGCTGTTTCGTGAGAATATATCCGCTCGGAAAGATGACCGCCCCGAAAAGTGCCGTAAGAAGCGGAAAAACAAGGCAGAGTGCCGCCGAAATCAGAGCGGCGGTATCGCCCGGATCGAAAAACGCGGCGGCAAGCTGCATCGACATACAAAAGGACAGCGCAACAAAAAGCGTCGCCGCCGAAAGAAAAGGATTTTTTTCCGAAATGAAAAAGACGGCGAGAAAACCGACGGCGGCGGTCAATGCCACGGCGGCATAGACAAACGCCGTTTCGCTTAACAGATAAACGAGAAGAGCCGCGACAGACGGTGCGAGTGCCGCATATAACGATTTTACCCTGTCCCTGCCGGCAAGAAAATATGCCGTCAGAAATGCGGCGTAGGCGGCAAGAAATACCGCGGCAAACCGAAATATCTCGGTCGGCATAAC
>CAZHPU010000150.1:0-4322 GCA_964534435.1 uncultured Lachnospiraceae bacterium
TCATCAGAAAACTTTCAAAAGAGAAAATTATAAAAATACCGAAACCGCTCATTATTATTTTCGGAATATTTATCTGCATATGTTTTGCGATTTTCTTTACGGTTGAGTGTATGATATTCGGCGGTTTTGTATCCGATGCGCCGAAATCGTGCGACTACATCATCGTTTTAGGGGCGCGCGTTTCGGGAACGAAGCCGTCGCTGGCGCTCAAATACAGAATTGATGCGGCCTATGAATATCTATCCGAGAATCCCGATACGATATGCATCGCAACCGGTGCAAAAGGAGACGACGAAATTATAAGCGAGGCAAGCTGCATCAAAAACGAGCTTGTTAAATCGGGTATCGACAGCGACAGGATAATTACAGAGGAAAAATCTCTGTCAACATCCGAAAACATCTACAACAGCTTTGAGATTATAAGAGACACAAATGCAAAGGTTGCGATAGTCAGCAGCAATTTCCATGTGACAAGAGGAAAGGCCATTGCGAGAAAATGCGGGCTGAAAGAGGTATACGGCATTTCGGCACCGCTTCCGTCGATACTGCTTCCCCACTATCTTGTGCGTGAATTTGTTTCGATTGTGGTTGACACGGCATACGGAAACACAAAATTTATATAAAAAATATGGGTTCTTCCGAACCCATATTTTTTTAATTTATTTCACGTCTTCCGTCAAGTGCTCTGAATAAGGTTACTTCATCGGCATATTCCAAATCGGCTCCGACGGGTATACCGTAGGCAAGCCGTGTGATTTTAATTTCAAACGGTTTCAAAAGTTTGGTCAAATACAGTGCCGTTGCCTCACCCTCGATTGTGGGGTTTGTGGCAATTATTATTTCCTTGATTTCTTCATTGCTGACTCTCGAAAGAAGCTCTTTGATTTTGAGTTTTTCGGGGCCTACACCGTCAACGGGAGAAATTACGCCGTCCAGAACATGATATCTTCCGTGATAATCGCGTACGCGTTCAATAGACATAACGGCACGTACATCTTCGACGACGCAGATTATCGGATCGCGTTTCGGATCACTGCATATAGAGCAGATTTCGCCTTCGCATATATTATTGCAGATGCGGCATCTTTTTATGAGTTTTTTTGCATCGGTAATCGCCGAACAAATTTCAAGTGCCTTATTCTCATCCATATTGAGAACCGCAATAGCATAACGGGTGGCTGTTTTTCGTCCGACTCCCGGCAGTTTCCCGAATTGTTCGATCAGCTTTTCAAGCGGTAAAATATATTCGCTCATTTTATCAATACAAGCCGCCGAATCCGGGCAGATTCATATTTCCGGTTATCTGAGACATAGCCGCCTCATTTGTGCTTTCAACCTTCTTTATCGCCTGATTGACCGCTGCGACAATAATATCCGAAAGCGTTTCGATATCATCAGGATCTACGATATCGGGAGACAAATCTATCGAAAGAATTTCCTTCTTACCGTTTATTTTTACGGTTACGGCGCCGCCGCCTGCCTGAACTTCATACTCTGCCGCATCAAGTTCGGCCTGCTTGGCTTCCATATCCGCCTGCATCTTCTGCGCCTGTTTGAGCATACTCTGCATATTTCCGGGACCTTTTCCCATTCCTTCCGGCAATCTCGATTTCATAAATCATCTTCCTCTTCTTTTTTATTAAAATAAATCATCGTAATTATCTTGGCTTTTTTGTTTTTTGTTTACGGCGAGCTTAACATCGCTGAATTTATCCCCGTATGAAGCTGCGAGCGACATTATCGCTTCCGGCACCTTTTGATAGGTTAGCAGATTTTTTGCAAATTCATCATTCAGGTTTATTATAAGAGTATCGCCGTCGGTTATCTCGGCAGTTGCGTTTACGAGAAAAGGCACAACGCTTTTATCGACTTTACCGAAATTTTCGGCAATATCCTGCCAGTTTTCATAAGGTCTTTTTTCGCCCGATTTACCGCTTTCTATCGATTCATTTTGCTTTTCGTCTGTCCCGATTTTATTATCGGAAGCGGGCTTACTAGCGGTGTTCGGCTTACTGTCATCTGCGGAGGTCTTAATCGGTATCTTTACCGCTCCGCCCGCCGCAAGCTGAGTTAATTTTTCATCAAGAGCATCAATCCTTGCCGAAAGCGCTTCATTTGAATCCTCGGACGTATCATTGCACATCCGAATAAGAAGCATTTCGGCGGTAATTCTTTTATCGGCTCCGCGGTTTATCGAGATAAGCGCTGATTCAATGAGCTTGGAATGATAAACCATCGTTGAATATCGCATCATAGCCGAAAGCGCGCTGAGATCGGAAAGCTCATTATCCGAAACATCGAGTATGTCTTTTGATACTGCGGAGGCTTTGGTCACATTCATTGCCTTCTGCACCATCATATCCCGATAAAACTGTGCAAGATCATTCAGATAGACGGCAATATCGCGTGATGACTTATATACGGACGAAATTTCTTCGAGCAGAATTTTGGGTTTTCTGTCTATAATCGCACGTACCGATCTGACTATGTTTTCCCTGCCGACCGCGCCCGACACGCTGCTGACTTTTTCGGATGTAATCTCGGCTCCGTCTGCTGCGCAGAGTTCCAGCATACTTATCGAATCGCGCATACCTCCCTGAGAAAGTTTTGCGATAAGCCTTGCTCCGTCATTTGTAAGATTTATATTCTCTTTTTCTGCGATAAATTCAAGACGAGACATTAGTTTATCGGTCGGAATACGTCTGAAATCGAAGCGCTGACATCTCGAAATAATTGTTGCGGGAATTTTCTGAATTTCGGTTGTGGCGAGAATGAAAATCACATTCGAAGGCGGTTCTTCAAGCGTTTTCAGCAATGCATTGAAAGCACTTTCCGAAAGCATATGAACCTCGTCGATAATATAGACACGCGTGCCCATTTCGGATGGTGTATAAAGAACTTCCTCACGTATATCGCGGATATAGTCGACGCCGGTATTGCTTGCGGCATCCATTTCAAGAACATCGAGCGATGTTCCGGAATCGATTGCAAGGCATGAATCGCATTTATTGCACGGGTTGCCGTTTGAAAGATTCTTACAGTTAGCGGCCTTAGCCAGTATCTTAGCGCATGTTGTCTTGCCGGTTCCGCGTGATCCGCAGAACAGATATGCGTGGCTGAGTTTGCCGTTTGCCGCTTCATATTCGAGGACTTTGGTTATATGGTCCTGACCGACAACATCGGTAAATACTGCGGGTCTCCATTTCCGATAGAGTGCCTGATGCAAGAAAACACCTCCGATACAAAAAAATAAAGGACATAAAATAAGACCATACACCGCTTCTCGAACATTTCATATATGCGGTAAAAGAGTCTCATGCTCCAAACAGGCAAACCCGTGGCACACCGACGTACCCGCTTAATGCTGCTTGGTTCCCCACCTGACATGGTTCACGGGCGTCGATTGCACAGGACCCATCCTTCAACACACAAGAACTCGGTGCAGACCATACACAAAAAGCCCTCAAAGACGGAAACCACCCCTGCTGTAGCGGATTGCAGGTAACAAGGCACCGCTATCTCCCCGGCCGGTATGGCCCTATTTTATATCCTTTATTTTGTTTTAATCCGACCGAAAGTTTTCATTCGATCTCGATTCTATCGGTATTATATCACATTTTGCCCGATATTTCAAGAGCATCCCGTAATTTTATTTGATAAATTTACCGTTTGTTCAGATATCGAATTACGTGCGGAATTATTTTGAAATCATTTTCAGGTAGGCATTGATAAATCCGTCGATTTCCCCGTCCATTACCGCCTGAATATTAACCTCTTCATAACCCGTTCTGCCGTCTTTTACAAGTGTATACGGCATAAAGACATACGAACGTATCTGGGCGCCCCATTCGATATTTGCCTTAATTCCCTTAATATCGTCAATTTTCTGAAGATTCTGCTGTATTTTGATCTCCATAAGCTTACTTTTCAGCATATGAAGAGCGGTTTCCTTGTTTTGCAGCTGGCTGCGTTCGGTTTGACAGCCCACGACGATTCCGGTAGGTATATGCAGAATTCTGATTGCCGAATCGGTTTTATTTATGTGCTGTCCGCCCGCTCCGCTTGATCTGTGCGCTGTTACCTCGATGTCCTCGGGACGTATCTCGACCGAGCCGTCATCTTCGAGTTCAGGCATAACCTCAACCGATGCGAATGACGTCTGGCGTCTTCCCGACGCATCAAAAGGCGAGATACGGACAAGTCTGTGTACGCCGTTTTCGCTTTTGAGAAATCCGTATGCATTGTCGCCGTTTATGCTTATGGTTGCGCTTTTTATGCCCGCCTCATCGCCGTCGAGCAAATCGACCAGTTTTACCTCAAAG
>CAZHPU010000151.1:0-4311 GCA_964534435.1 uncultured Lachnospiraceae bacterium
TATAAAATCGAAAATCCGCCCGACGACCGCGTGCATTATATGCTCCCGACCGCCGAAGCGGCTCTCGCATCCCTTTACAGAAACGAACTTCTCACCGAAGCCGACCTGCCGAAGAAAATGTTCGCCTACACCCCCTGCTTCCGCCGCGAAGCCGGCTCCTACCGTTCGGACGAGAGGGGAATGGTAAGAGGACATCAGTTCAATAAAGTCGAAATGTTCCAGTACACACTGCCCGAAAAGAGCGACGAAGCATTCGATGAACTCGTCGCGAAAGCCGAAAACCTCGTAAAAGGGCTCGGATTCCACTTCCGCACCGTAAAACTCGCCGCCGAAGACTGCTCTGCATCGATGGCGCGCACCTACGATATCGAAATCAACATTCCGTCGATGAACGGCTATAAAGAGGTTTCGTCGGTATCGAACGCCAGAGATTATCAGGCACGCCGCGGTATGATCCGCGTAAAACGCGCCGACGGCAGAATCGAATATGTCCACACCCTCAACGGCTCGGGACTCGCAACATCGCGTGTGCTGCCCGCACTCGTCGAGCAGAACCAGAACGCCGACGGCTCGGTAAATGTCCCCGATGTACTGAAAAAGTGGGTCGGCGTCGACGTTATCCGCCCCGAAGACAAATAATTCGACGCGCATAATCACAGAGCGGACTCCCAAAGAAAAGACAAAAATCGCCGCTTTTACCCACCGCTTGTGGAAAACCCTGTGGTAAAGCGTGAAATTCTGTTGAAAACCGAACAAAAAATCAGCCCGAATCACCTTCGGGCTGATTTTTTTCGAGCAAATGTTCGGATAGGTACGCACGGTCAAATATATTTACAAAAATCACCGCATTCACCCGATATTTTCCCGCGATACTCTTGACATACGCCATTGTCTGTGCTATTATGTACACGGATAGTGTACATAATAGCGTTTTTGCTTCTTTTTTGTGTACACTACATCATGGTAGACTATCGCAAATCCCGATGTTATAATAGTTATAATTGAAAAAAAGAAAGGCAAGGGCGAAAGAAATGTTTATACTTGCAGCAAATAAAGAAATCGGAAATTATCTCTCCGACAAAATCCGCGAGAATTACCCGAATATCAGACAGTTCGCAAAGGCATTTTTGGAAAAGAGGGACGAAGAAGCAAGCGAGGAATCGATAAGACAGCAGTCCAACCGATTTTATCAGATTGTAAAAGGGGCAAAACAGCTTCAAATAACCGACCTGCCATATGTCTGCGATATGCTCGACATAACCTGCGAAAACATCCTTTCGGCGGGGAAGAGTCCGAACTATTATGACCGCCGCACAAATTATTCGGTTGCCGCATCAAAAAATCCCGAAATATGGAAAAAATATCTTGATGATGAAAAAAATCCGATTTGGAGCAACGACGAATACGGAAAATCGATACTCGACTATATCGTACAATTCAGAAACGCGGAACTGTTTGATTTTTTGCTTGAAAACGGTCTCGTTTTGAAGTCCGAATCGTATCAAAGACCCATAGCCCGCAACTGTGATGGTGAGTTTAACAAAATAGTGGCAATAATTGGACACAAAAAACATCCCGCCAACGGCACAATTATCAGTTACGGCTGCTCGGATGATCTGCAATGCGGTCTTGCGGCACTTGCGGTCAAATCGGGAAATTTTGAATTGGCAAAAAAGCTGATAGCGCGCAATATTCCTTTGGATTCGGAAATTACCGAATTTCTCCACAGCGAGATTGTAAAAGCCGACAACGCCGACTTGTTTACATGGCTTACCGATGAGAAAACGGTCAACTTTAAGTTTGCCGATGAAGATGATTTCGTTTACGCGAATCTCGGTGATTTGATCGAATGTGCGCTCGATAGCGACGCTTGCTCTCCCGAAAGTCTTAATCTGCTTATCAAAGGAGCAGAAAAATATAACGAAAAGACTTTGGAAAGGCTGAAAAACTGTGTAAATGAGGCTAAGGAGTGCAAAGATATTTTTCTTCCGTTTATATACGATAACAATATCGTAAATATCGCGCATCACACAACTATTGACGGCAAAAACAAAACTCTCGGTCTGCTCGCCGATCCCGTGTTTGTTTACAGCGACGATCTCCGCATCAAAAAACTCAACAAACTTTTCGGGGAAATCGAGAGAATTTCATCGGCGGAGATAAATTTCACCGACCTGTAAAACCACATCCGGCACGGGAAAACTCCGCCCTGTCAAAAACAAACGGCACGGAAATTCCGTGCCGTTTGTTTGTATATATACCTTTTGCCGTATTATTTGTTGTCGCTGATGTACTTGTCGACTGCCTCTTCGACCATTTCGAGAGGGCAGGGGCCGAGATCGAGCACAACCTTGTGGAATTCTTTTAATGAGAACTTGCTGCCGAGCATTGCTTTGGCAAGCGATTTCGCGCTTTCGAGCTTCATGTAGCCGATGTAGTATGAGAGATAGGTTGCGGGAGATGCCACGATGCTGTAATAGAGGCTCTCAACATCGGATACGCTGTATCCGTTTGTATCGAGATACTGTTTGAGCTCGCCGATTGTCCAGCCCTCATAGTGAATACCCAGCTCGATACGGCAGGATACGTTCCAGTTCAGACGCTCGTTGATGACATTGTAGTTGACGAGCTTTGTAGCCTCGCTTGCCGAATATCCCTTGTAATCGTAGAGCGAGTATGAGTAGTTGCCCGCATAGACCGCCCAGCCTTCGGTATAGCCGAGGAAGGAGAGCATTGTTCTGATTTTCGACGGATTTGTGCTGTACCAGTAAACATGCTGATACATATGTCCGGGATAGCCCTCGTGCGCGAGTGTCGAGTAGCCCGAGCTGCCGATGTTCGCGCCGTTGATTTTCATCTTGCCGTGCAGATAGCTGTCGACCTGAGGAGTTACATAGTAGGCGACAACGCCCGACATGATGACCTCCATCTCGTCGGACAGATAGTCGATTTCATAGCTGTCGCCGCTGATTTCGGGGAAGTCGGTGCCGATTTTGGAGCGCAGATAGTCGAGGATCTCGTTCGGATCGGTCAACTCGATGTCGGCCTTGCCCGATGCGAAGTCGCTGTACAGCTCGGCAACATAATATTTGCGGAGCAGGGAAATGAGGTTTTCGCTGTCCTTTTCGAGTGCCGAAATCATCTCCTCGCAGGTCATGCTCGTCGATGACGCGTACTGTGCGAGCAGTTCGTAGTATTCCTTGCCGTTTTCGAATCCGCAGAGACCGAATTCGTTGACCGCTTTGCCCTTGAAGCTCTCGAATGTGTCGGCGATTTTCGCGAACGCGGGAACCATCTTGTCGTTGATCGCCGTCTTTATCTGCGCGATATAGTCGGCTTTCTTGGCGTCGTCGATGAAATCGAGCGCGTTGATCTTTTCTCTGACCACGCCGATAAGATAAAGTTCGCCTTCGCTCTTCGAAATCTGTTCGGCCTGCTCGATTACGAGGTCGATGACCTCGTCAACCATGCCGTAGCCCTTTTCGACTCTCTCTTTTTCGTCTTCAAGCGCCTCGTCGACATAGTCGGGAAGCAGATTTATGAGGGCGATGAAGTCGGTGATGTCCTTTTCGCGCAGGAAATCGTATTCCGAGAGGTTGGTCGGGATTGCCGACTGAATGCCGGAGTTGCCGTCAAAAGATGTCGACAGATACTCGAACTTGTCGTCGTCGAATTTGAGGGTAAGCTCGATGTAGCTTTTCAGTACCTTGTAGTCGGTTTTCTGATTGTCGGTGAGGAGATCGTAGTTGTATCCGTTCAGAAGTTCGAGAATCGTCTCGGCGGGATATTTGTCGTCATCCTCGTCTGCCTCCCAGCGGGGCTCGGCGTTTTCGAGTCCGTATGCCGAGGGATCGGCAACCGTGTAGTGAAGTGTCAGCGTGTCAAGCGAGATTTCGTTGAGGAAGAGATCGTCGAGGAATGCATCGAACTTTTCCTGCTCGGCTTTCGCCTCTTCGCTGTTAATGTCGGGTGCGGTGTCGGGTGTTTCGGGCTCGGTTGTCACAGCCGTCGTCGAACTGCCGCCCGCGGTTGTGGATGCGGCCGTCGTCAGCGCGGCATCCGATCCGCCGCAGCTCGTGAGCAGCATCGAGAGGACGAGCATAAGGCAGATAACCGCCGAAATAAGGCTCTTATATGACTTTTTGCTTCTTTTCATTGTCTTTTTTTCCTTTCGGTTTGATTTTATGTTGAAGTTGTATTTTCGAAAATCAGTCGAACGCCCATGTGCCGTTCTTGAAGATTTGTACGCTCTTTCGGTCGGCGGTCTCGGCGACAATCGACAGATCGGCGGTGCCGATCATGAAGCCCCAG
>CAZHPU010000152.1:0-4300 GCA_964534435.1 uncultured Lachnospiraceae bacterium
CACCGAGAGGGCAAACAGATATTTCACCATGATTTTCATATCGACTCTCATAAGCGGCGTTCTGCTTTCGGTTCTCGGCGTTATTTTCACGCCGCAGGTTGCCATTCTTCTCGGCGCCGACAGCGAAATGCTTCCGTCATGCGTCTCATACGGCAGAGTCGTCATCGCCTTCAACACGGCGTTTATGCTCCAGAATCTCTTTCAGGGCTTTTTCGTCACCGCGCAGAAGCCGAAACTCGGGCTCTTTTTCACTGTGGCATCGGGTGTCACAAACATGATACTTGACGCGCTTTTTGTCGGCGCATTCGATTGGGGCGTGGTCGGTGCCGCCGTCGCAACCGGAATAAGCCAGATTATCGGCGGTGTGATTCCCGTTTTCTACTTCATCAAGAAAAACGACAGTCTTTTAAGATTCGTTCCGACAAAACCCGAACTTCGCGCCATTCTCGCGACCTGCGGAAACGGCTCGTCCGAAATGATGAGCAACGTTTCGAGCTCGATTGTCAGCATTGTCTACAATTTCGTTCTTATGAAATATGCGGGGCAAAACGGAGTTGCCGCCTACGGCGTTCTGATGTATGTCAACTTTATCTATGTCGCCGTTTTTATCGGATATTCGATAGGCAGTGCGCCGATTGTAAGCTATCACTACGGTGCACAGAATCATTCGGAAATGAGAAATATGCTGAAAAAGGGCATAATTCTGATGCTTTCGACAGGCGTTCTCATGACCGCTCTCGCATATCTTCTCGCCCCCGTAATCTCGAAAATATTTGTCGGCTATGACAGCGAGCTGTGCGAATTCACAATACGCGCGTTCAGAATTTATTCGCCCGCCTTTCTGCTCTGCGGTTTCAACATAATGTCATCGTCATTCTTTACGGCACTGAACAACGGCGCGGTTTCGGCAATTATATCTTTCCTGCGTACCCTCGTTTTTCAGCTTGTCAATGTCCTGCTCTTCCCGCTCATTTTCGAATCGGACGGAATCTGGCTTGCCATGCTGTCGGCCGAAATTCTCTCGTTCATCGTTTCGGCAATCTTCCTTGCCGCGAAAAAGAAAAAATACAACTATTGATCTCATCATACAAAAAAACATTTCCCGCGACATTAAGTCGCGGGAAATGTTTTTTTGTTTGGCGGCTTATTTTCAGAAAAGCGACATCTGATCGCCCGCGCCGAATCCGCCGTCATCGCTCTGTTTCGGCTCGGCTTCGGCGGCGCCTATATCCTTGATGCCGTCATCATCATCGTCTGCCGACGGTTTGTCGTAATGTCCGCCGTCAATGGCTCCGAGAAGCGACATCTGATTTGTATCATCGAGTCCGCGCAGAACGCCCGCATCCTCAAGCACCTGCATTACGGCTTTTGAAAGTCCGGTTCTGAGCTGCAAATCCTCACGCGAGAGAAATTCGCCCTGCTCGCGCTCCTGCACGATCTTTTCGGCGGCCGAATCTCCGAGTCCCGACAGCGAGTTGAGCGGAACGCGAATCTTGTTATGCACTCTGTCTTCGGGCAGAAATTCTCTCGATCCCGATTTATAAAGGTCTACCGGGAGATAGCCTATTCCTCTTGCCATGCTCTCGTCGGCAATCTGCAGATAGGTCATCGAGTCGCCGTCCTTCGCGGTTGATGTCTTGTTCTTCGCGCGCTCGTTTATCGCCTGCATTTCGGCTTTGACCGCGGCTCTGCCCTTGGTTACAATCGCCGAGTCGAATCCCGACGGTGCGACCGTGAAATAGGCGGCGTAAAACTCGAGCGGACGGTGAACTTTGAACCAGCCGAGTCTGATTGCCGACATATTATATGCGGCGGCGTGCGCTTTCGGGAACATGTACTTGATTTTTTTACACGAGCCGATATACCAGTCGGGAACATTTGCATCGCGCATTTCCTGTTCCCATTCGGGGGTGAGTCCCTTGCCCTTTCGAACGCTCTCCATTATCTTGAACGCGTGCGAATTTTCAACGCCGTAGCGGATAAGAGTCAGCATAATCGAGTCACGTGTTCCCACAACCTCAGAAATGCTGCATATTCCGTCGCGGATAAGATCCTGCGCGTTGCCCGTCCAGACATCGGTGCCGTGTGAAAGTCCGGATATCTGCAAAAGATCCGAGAATGTTTTCGGCTTCGCCTCCTCGAGCATCTTCTGCACAAAACGTGTTCCGAATTCGGGAAGTCCCCATGTGCCGACATTGCAGTCGATATCGCCCTGTTTGAGTCCGAGCGGCTTCAGCGAGAGAAAAAGCTCATAGACCGCGGGATCATTCATCGGAACGTCCATGACCGACAGCCCGGTGTATTTTTCGAGCCACTTGTATTTTGTCGGCATATCGTGTCCGAGCTCGTCAAGTTTGAGAATCGTGTCGTGCATATAGGCAAACGCGAAGTGGGTGGTAATAATATCCGAGTTCGGATCGTCGGCGGGGTGCTGAACGGGAGTGAAATCGGTAACATCGTATTCTCGCGGAATAACGACTATTCCGCCGGGATGCTGACCTGTTGTCCGTTTTACGCCGACACAGCCGTTGACAAGGCGGTTAACCTCGGCTTTATTGACCGTTATCCCCTTTTCATCGAGATATTTCATAACATATCCGAATGCCGTCTTTGAAGCGAGCGTGCCGAGCGTACCCGCGCGGAAAACGTTTTCGTGTCCGAAAAGTTCTTCGGTATATTTATGAACCTTGCCCTGAACTTCGCCCGAAAAGTTAAGGTCGATATCGGGCGATTTATCTCCGTAGAATCCGAGAAAGGTCTCGAACGGTATATCGTGGCCGTCGGGGATCATGCGGGTGCCGCAATGAGGACAGTTCTTTTCGGGCAGGTCGAATCCCGATCCGACCGAGCCATCCCGAATAAATTCGCTGTATTTGCATTTCGGGCAGCGGTAATGCGGCGGAAGCGGGTTTACCTCGGAGATGCCCGCCATCGTCGCGACAAACGACGAACCGACCGAGCCTCTCGATCCGACAAGATAGCCCTGCGATTCGGAATATCCGACGAGTTTTTGGGCGATAAGATAGAGCACGGCAAATCCGTTTTTGATAATCGAACCGAGCTCTCTGTCAAGCCGCGCGCTCACGATTTCGGGGACTTCGCCGTTATAGCCGTACCAGTCCATTGCCCGCTCGCGGCACATCTGCTGAAGTTCGTCCTCTGCGCCCTCGATTTTCGGCGTGAACGCGCCGTCGGGAATCGGCAGAATTTTTTCGCATCCCTCGGCAATCGCGCGGGTATTGGTTACAACGACCTCGTAGGCCTTTTCCTTTCCGAGATATGCAAATTCATCGAGCATTTCCTCGGTTGTGCGCAGGTAGAGCCCGACGTCGCGGTCGGCATCTGCGAATTTTTGCCCTTTCAGCAGTATTTTCCTGTATATTTCGTCTTCTTTATTGAGAAAATGGCTGTCGGTGGTTGCGCATACCGGTTTATGAAGTTTTTCGCCGAGCGCGACAATCCGTCTGTTTATATCGCGCAGTGCCTCCTTGTCGGCAACGGCCCCGCTTGTGATAAGGAAATTGTTGTTGCAGAGCGGCTGTATTTCGAGATAGTCATAGAATGAAGCTATTCTTTCGATATCGGTCTCGGGTTTGTTATCGAGTATTGCGCGGAAAAGCTCGCCCGCCTCGCAGGCAGATCCTATAATCAGTCCGTCTCTGTATTCGCTGAGCACGGTACGCGGTATGCGCGGAACTCTTCTGAAATAGTTCAGATAGCTTTTCGATATCAGCTTATAAAGATTTTTGAGTCCGACCGCATTCTTTGCGATTATTATCATATGATAGGGTTTCAGTTTGAGCGGATCGGCTTTATCCGCCATGACACTGTTCATTTCGGAGACGGTCGCGACACCTTCTCCGAGCAGTTTTTCGGTCATCTTGAAAAAGATAAGCGAGAGCATCTCGGCGTCGTCGCAGGCGCGGTGATGATTGAAATCGCCGAGTCCGTAATATTCGGCAAGGCTGTCGAGCTTATGTTTTTTCAGTTCGGGCGAGAGATAGCGCGACAGTGCGACCGTGTCGAGATAGGGGTTGGAAAAGACAATTTTGTTGTCCTCGCAGACTTTTCTGATAAATGACGTATCAAATCCCGCATTATGAGCTATAAGCAGACGGCCGCCCGCGAATTCGAGAAATTTTTTTACCGCTTCAAGCTGAGAGGGCGCGCCTTTTACCATTTCGTCGGTTATGCCGGTGAGTTCGGTGATATTCGCGGGAATTTCACATTCGGGATCGACGAAAGTATCGAATCTGTCGATGACCTTGCCGCTCTTGACGAGTACGGCGCCGATTTCGGT